>JABDIW010000038.1 GCA_013003515.1 Acidimicrobiia bacterium | reverse complement strand
AACACACGCGGCTCGCAGGTCCCGAGCGGAGATGGTCGATGCCGGACCGGATTCCCACTCGATCACGACACGAGAACCGCCTTCGACAGAGATACGCACCGGAACGTCCATGGAGCCGGGAGCGTAGCCAGCCAGAATGGGCACACATGGCCACACCACACATCTCCACACGAGCCGGGCATCCCGACTTCCTCGACCTCGAATGGGATCGGTCGATCACCGAATGGGATCCCGACCGCCTCGCCGACCTGCCAGCAGGCATCCACCGTCACGAGATCGTCTTCGTCCCCTACCGCCACGACATCTACGCCATCAAGGAGCTCCCGCTTTCTGTCGCCCGTCACGAGTACGAGATGCTGCGCGAGTTCCGCGATCGGGACGTCCCCTCGGTGACGCCGGTCGGATTCGTCGAGCGACCCTGGGTCGACCCGACCGAGGAGTGGTCGGGCGCCGTCATAACCCGATACGTGAGCTACGCGTTCCCCTATCGGGAGCTGATTTCCGGAGGCGGCTTCGGGCAGCGTCGTACCCAGATGCTGGACGCCTTTGCCGGTCTCCTCGTCGAGCTCCATCTCGCCGGCTGCTTCTGGGGCGATTGCTCACTGTCGAACGTGCTGTATCGGTATGACGCCGGCTCGATCGACGCCATCATGATCGATGCGGAGACATCGGCAGTCCACGACGAGCTGACCACGGGCCAGCGCCTCGAGGACATCGAGATCATGAAGATCAACGTCGCCGGCGGCATGGCCGACATCGCTGCGTCTCAGGGCCTCGAATTCGACGATGCAGACCTCGAGCTCGGAGAGGACATCGCGGCGCGGTACCAGGGACTGTGGTCTGAGCTGTCGCAGGAGGTCATCGTCGGCGAGAACGAGCACTACCGCATCGCCGAGCGTGTGGCGCGACTCAACGGGCTGGGGTTCGAAGTCGGCGAAGTCGAGCTGATCCCGGACGACGGTGGCAACCGCCTCCGGCTCCGTGCCCGGGTCGGGGCCCGCACCTTCCACAAGACGAGACTTCGCGAGCTCACCCGCATCGACGCAGCTGAGCACCAGGCCAAACAGATCCTCGCCGATCTCCGCTACCACGAGGCGAAGTTCGCACCCGAGACGGCGTCGGGTAAGGCCATTGCTGCAATCCAGTGGCGGGTGAGTGTCTTCGAGCCGATGCTGGAGCGGATCAAGGCTGCCCTGCCTCCGGGCGCCAATCCGGTTCAGGGATACACCGACTTCCTCCACCATCGATACGTCCTCGCCAGCGAGGCGGGACATGACATGGACAACGAAGTCGCCTTCGAGTCATGGGTCGCTGCGGGAAAGCCCGGCTACCCACTTCCAGAGGTCTAGGGCAGCTCGAGCACCTGAGCGGATTTGGCTCCGGTGACCCCGCCGTCCACCGGTACGGTGACTCCCGTGATCCAACCCGCGGCCTCAGAGGCGAGGAACACGACGGCGCGCGCAACATCCTCCGGCTCCCCGATGCGACCCATCGGGTGAGCGTTGGCCGCAGCGTCCTCATTGTGCTCCCACAGCGCCGACGCGAGCTTGGTGCGCACCACCGCGGGAGCAACCGCATTCACCCGAACTCCCGGCGCCATCTCCAGCGCCAGCTGCCGGGTGAGGTGGATCAGCGCTGCCTTCGACACGTTGTAGGCGCCCATGAACGGCGAGACGGTGAGCCCGGCGATCGATGCGACGTTGACGATGGCCCCGCCGTTCTCACCCATCCACCCGTTCCAGGCGGCTCGGGCAAGCAGCAGTGGACCCCGCTGGTTGACGGACCAGGTCTTGTCGACTCCTCCGAGATCGACGCTCACCATCGGGCCAAACGACGGATTCGTGCCGGCGTTGGCGACGACGATGTCGCACGCGCCGAACTCGTCGACTGCCGTCTGGATCGCCCTGGCGGCGTCTTCCTCGTCGTCGGCGCGAGCTGCAACGGCGACGACGCGCTCTCCTGCGTCGAGCCGAGCCATGGCGCCGTCGAGGTTCTCCTGTTTGCGGCTGGTGATGACGACGCCGGTGGCGCCACTGTCGAGCAGCTCGCGGGTGATCGCTTCGCCGATCCCGCGACTCGCTCCGGTCACGACCGCGGCTTTTCCATCCACTCTGATGTCCATGTGACGAGCCTATCCACCCCACGGTCGCCTCGCCTGACAGAGCATTCGGGCCCTATCGGCAGCCCGAGCGCCGCGGGACGCTGATCGGCAGACACCAAGGGAGGTCCCGTGCGCACCTTCATTCTGTTGCTGGCCACGGTGCTGGTCATCTCCGGATGCAACGAGATCATCGGAACCGGTCGGGTCGATGGCGACGGCACCATCGTCACCGTCAGTCGCGATGTTGGATCGTTCGACCAATTCGAGCTCGTCGGCGAAGGCGACGTCTTTCTCGAAGAGGGCCCGGATTGGTCGTTGACAATCGAGTGCGACGAGAACCTCCTGGAGTACATCGAGACGAACGCCGACTCGGACAGCTTGCGCATCAACACGAAGCGGGGATACGACATCGAGCCGACACAGACCCCGATCTATCGGGTGACGACACCGTCGATCACGTCGCTCGCACTGTCCGGGGTCGGTGACATCGACCTTCCCCGCACCTCGGCGACAAGCTTCTCGATCTCCCTATCTGGTGTCGGAGACATCCGTGTCGGCGTCCTCACACCGAACACACTCGACGTCGAGCTGTCGGGCGTTGGGGACATCGACGTCGGCGGCACCGCCGGCACACAGACGGTGCGCCTCACCGGTGTTGGCAACTACGACGCGACCGATCTCGCCACCGCCGACACGACCGTCACGTCCACGGGCACCGCGGACGCCGCTGTCTGGGTGACCGACACCCTCGACGTCGACCTGACCGGTGTTGGAGACGTCGCGTTTTTCGGAAGCCCGACCGTGACCATCGAGGACACGGGACCCGGCGACGTGGTCCCGCTCGGCGAGAAGTAGTTCCTTCCAGGCGGTCCGAGAAACTGGCACACGAGCCTCGGTAACGTGTCGGACCCCGATCTCCGAGGAGCCCATGGCCGAGCCGACGCCCGAGACCCTGAACCGGGTCCTGTGGAAGATCCCGAACGTGTTGTGCCTCATCGGTTCACGTTCTGGCGACGAGTGGAATGGTATGACCCAGAGCTGGGTGACCCAGGTCGCAATGGAGCCCGTTCTCGTCGCGATCTCGGTCGATGCCTCGGCAGTGACCAACCGGCTGATCAGAGAGGGCGGTTCGTTCTCGATCAACCTGTGGGACCGCGAAGACACCCGCCCGTTCGTCAAGTTCTCGAAGCCGGCAATCAAAGACGGCATGACGCTGAACGATCGGGCAGTGCGAGAGGGTGTCACCGGCGCCCCGATCTTCGAGGAGGCCGTCGCCTATCTGGAGTGCACGGTGTGGCAGACCATCGAGTGCGGCAGCCATGATGTGTTCCTGGGTGAGGTGGTCGATGCAGGTTTCCAGACCGACGACGACGATCCAGAGGTCGCCAGGATGGAAGACACCCGAATGAAGTACGGCGGCGTGAAGCGAGGAGGCCACTGATGCACGTGCTGATAGCCACCACCGGCGCCCTCAGCCCCGGCCCCGTCGCCCGTTTCGCCAGCCGGCTCGCCGGCGACGACAAGGTCACCGTGACGACCGTCGTGGGCATCCCGAGGTCGTTCCTCGAGGTGTTGCGGTCTGAAGAGTGGCATCCCCTGGCGACCGAAGACGAGACGGCGAACCGCAAGACCCAGGAAGAGACCCTGGTCGCTCGCTACGTAGAGGAACGCGGCAGGAAACTCACCGACCCGATCATCGCCGCGCTGCGGGCCGACGGGATCGAGGCGACACCCGTGTACCTCGAGGGCCAGGATCCGGCCGCCGTGATCTCGAGGGCAGCCGAGGATCTCGATGTCGATGTCGTCATCCTCGGAGCGACGAGGCAGATCTTCGACGACTGGGAGAGCGTCTCGGCCCGAGTCATGATCGAGTCACGACGCCCGGTGCTCGTGGTGCCCGCGCCGACCGGCGAGAGCCGTGTCGACCCCAACGACGGAGACTGGCAGGAGAGCGAGTGATCCTGCGCACTCCCGACGAGGCCTTCGTCGGGATTCCCGACTACCCGTTCGAGGCCCGGTGGCACGACTGGGACGGGCACCGCATCCACTTCGTGGATGAAGGATCCGGACCACCGGTAGTCCTGTTCCACGGCGAGCCGACCTGGTCGTTCCTGTACCGCAAGGTCATCCCCGTTCTCGTCGATCGCGGATACCGGGCAATCGCCCCGGACTACGTGGGGTTCGGCAAGTCCGACAAACCGACCGACCCCGATTGGTACACGTACGACAACCACGTGGCCACCATGGCCTCACTCCTCGACCATCTCGACGTCACCAACGCCACGGCCGTGGTTCAGGACTGGGGTGGCCCCATCGGCCTCCGCCTCGCCACCGAGATGTCCCACCGCTTCGATCGGCTGACGATCATGAACACCGGCGTTTCCACCGGGCGCTCCAAGGTCTCCGAGGGGTTCATGGCCTGGCGAACCTTCGTGGAGAACACACCCGATCTCCCCATCGGCTTCATCATGGGTCGCTCGGCGGTGACGGAGTGGCCGGCAGAGGTCTTCGCCGCCTACGAGGCACCGTTCCCGGACGCTTCGTACAAGGTCGGCGCACACCGATTCCCGTTGATCGTCCCGATCGCCGAGGACCACACCGGCGCAAACGAGATGCAAGCTGTGGCAGACGCCCTCACCACATGGGACAAGCCGACCCAGGTCCTGTTCTCCACCGAGGACCCGATCTTCAACACCAGGGTCGGTGAACGGTTCGTCGAGCGCATCCCTGGAGCGACGGCGCTGGAACTGATAGAGAACGCCGGTCACTTCCTCCAGGAAGACCAGGGTGAGGTGGTCGCCGGCCGGATCGCCGACTTCCTGGACCGGACCACCTAGCCGAGGTAGGTCCTCAGCACCGAGTGCGCCGCTGCGGTGAATGCCTCCGGCTGGGAGTCGAGCAGATCCCGGACGTCGGTCACGTCCCAGAACGACGGCTCGAACGACTCGCCCGGAAGACCCACCGGGTCACCCTCGGCCTCGACGACGAAGACCGCCAACAGCGCTGGATACGCCCCTTCGACACCCACTGTCACGGCGATCGGGTGGTCGACGACGAAAGGCCGCTGAGGAGTCGGCTCATGACGTACCGACTCCGAGGACACTGCAATGACCCGGAGACCTGTCTCCTCGGCGACTTCGCGTCTGACTGCTTCCAGAGCCGACTCGCCGGCGCGCCAGCGCCCTCCTGGTGTCTCCAGCCGCCGGTACACCGGTTCATCCGGCTTGTCTCGGCGCTGCAACAACAAGCGAGAGAGGTCGCCAGGCGGGTGGACGATTGCCGTGACGTTCGGGACGACGATCGGCTCCCCACCCGATGTCGGGACGTCGACGTCCGACCATCCGGAACCGTCCCACACCGGGTAGCGCGCCGTCACCCAGCTACCGGGTCGCCGAGGTTGCGGAACTGGGTTTCGTAGAGATCGGCGTACAGCCCGCCCCGTGCGACTAACTCCTGGTGAGTGCCGGTGTCGACGAGGCGCCCGCCCTCGACGACCAGGATCCGGTCGGCGGCGAGGATCGTCGACAACCGGTGAGCGATGACGAGAGACGTTCGGCCTTCCATCACTCGCTCCAGCGCCTCCTGGATGAGCGCCTCGTTCTGGGCATCCAGGTGGGAGGTCGCTTCGTCGAGGATGAGGATCTCCGGATCCTTGAGCACGACCCTGGCGATGGCGACACGCTGCTTCTCGCCACCAGAGAGCCGGTAGCCGCGCTCCCCGACCACGGTCTCGTATCCGCCGGGAAGCGCCGAGATGAAGTCGTCGATGTTGGCGACCCGGGCGGCGGCCCGCAGCTCGTCGAGAGACGCTGTGGGCTTGGCGTAGCGGAGGTTGGCGGCGATCGAGTCGTGGAAGAGGTACGACTCCTGGGTGACCACACCGATCGCGGAGGCAAGGCTCTGCGAAGTGACGTCGCGTACATCGTGGCCGTCGATCCGGATGGCGCCCTCGGTCACGTCGTAGAGGCGGGGCACCAGATAGGTGGTCGTTGTCTTGCCGGCACCCGACGGACCCACCAGAGCCACCAGCTCTCCGGGTTCCACCGCAAACGAGATGTCCTGCAGCGCCCACTCCCGGGTCGACGGCTGCGGCGTCTCCAGGCCCTGGAGCTCGGTTGGGGTACGAGACGAATACCGCTTCACCTGAGACAGACCCCCTGAGGAACCGGCTCCGTACGAGAACGAAACGTCATCGAATTCGAGCGACCCGACGACCTCGTCGAGGTCGTGTGCATCGGCCCGCTCCTCTATGTCGCGTGGCAGATCGATGACCTCGAAGACCCGCTCGAACGACACCAGCGACGTCGAGAACTCGACCCGGGCATTCGACAGCGCCGACAGCGGCCCGTACAGAGCCGTGAGGTATGCGGACAGCGCGACGATCGTCCCGATGGTGATGTCGCCGTTGATGACCATCCAGGCTCCGAACCAGAAGACGAGTGCGGTCCCGACGGCCGATGCGATTCCCAAAGCCATGAAGAACCATCGACCGATGAGGGCCTGCCGGACCCCGGTGTCGCGCACGTCGGCGGCGCGTTCGGCGAAACGGGAGTCCTCATCGGGGATGCGACCGAACAGCTTGGCCAACAGCGCACCCGACACCGACAGCACCTCTTGCATGAGCGAGTTCATGCGGGCGTTGTGCTCCATCTGCTCGCGACGCACGACTCGCAACAGCTTCCCCACCCGGCGCGACATGAGAATGAAGACCGGGAGCACCGCGACTGCGATCAACGTCAGCCGCCATTCCAGGGTGAGCATCACGGCGAGCGTGAGGACGGTGGACACCGAATTGGACGCCAGGTTCACGAACGTGCCGGTGACCGCCTGCTGGGCGCCAACCACGTCGTTGTTGAGCCGCGACATCAACTCGCCGGTTCGAGTCCCGGTGAAGAATCCGACGGACATCCGCTGCAGATGTCCGAACAGCTGGCGACGCAGGTCATAGATGATGCCTTCGCCGACGGCGGCCGTCGCCCAGCGCTGGAGGACCCCGATGATCCCGTTCATCACGGGTACCGCCACCATCCCGATGCCGAGAAGGGTGACCATCCCCAGGTCCTCCTCCGGGATCGCCACGTCGAGAAGGCGCCGCATCAGCAGAGGGGGCACCACCGACACCAGCGAGATGATCACGATGGTCACCAGGACCAATGTCAGCTTGCCTTGGTACGGGCGGCCGTAGGAGAGCACCCTGCGCAAGAGGATGCGGTCTACCTGGGGGCGGTCCTGCTCCTCGTCATACCGGACGTAGGACCACCAGCTGCCACCGTGAAACATGGAGCGACCATACCCGGGGGTTACCGGGTAGCGGTCACGGCAGCAACAGTCGAAGCGGTGCTGCGGTCTCGGCCATCCGCCAGCACTGCGGATCGGGAAGACCGGTTCGACAGAACAACTCGTAGCGATATCCGGTGTCCGCCCAGGTGAGGCTCAACCCCTCGTCGACAGGCTCTGCCGTGATCGGCTCAGCCTCCTCGTCGGGACCCAGGATGCCGATCCGGAGAACTGCAACCTGACCCTGGCCCCGTGTCACCGTGTACGGCTCATAGGCCCACAAGCCGAACGCCGCAGCCGTGTCGATATCGAGAGCAGCAGCCGATGGATCGAACACGAGCTGGCTGGTGACCCAGCCAACCTGGTCCGGGACGAGCTCCGGGAAGTCGATCTCAGGGAGCGCCGCGGCGATCTCGGCTCGGCTCGCCTGGACGAACCCCTCACCCCCGCCGCGCGTCCACACAGCGGCGACGACGTCCGCAGCGTTGCCGGCGGTGGAGGCCGCCAGGGTGTCGTTCGTCCAATCCGCGTCGGTGGAAAGTGCGGCGCCTTCGGGAAGCTCGCCGTCGTCTTCGCCCGGATCGATCGTCACGAGGCTGGTGGAGGTCGATTCGCCGTGGACGTAGTCACGGGAGAAATCCCCGAGATTGGAGAACGGCTCGTCATCGCCGCATGCGGCGGCCAGCACCGCCAGGGCGAGGACAAGAACCCAGATCCGAAGGTTGCGCACCCGCTGAGTTTCCCAGAGGCTCGGGATTGAGCCAACAACCAGGACCACAGGTGCACCTAGGGTTGCCGCCGATGATCAGCCTGATCGCCGACAGCGGCCACCCGGACCAACCCGGACTCGACACCGCCATCGCCCGGGCACTGCTGCTCGCTGCCGATTCCGGCGCCATCGGCGAGACCTTCCGCATCCATGTCCCTGGTCGGGTCGTGGCCTTCGGAAAACGCGATGTCGTGTCTCCCGGCTACGAAGACGCTGTCGCTGCCGTCCAGGCCGAGCGATTCGCGGCGGTACGAAGGCTCGCCGGCGGGCGGGCCGCCGTGTTCCATCCCGGCACGCTGGCCTTCTCATGGACGATTCCCGAGGAGTCGCCGCGCACCACCATCACCAGACGGTTCACCGCGATCTCCGAACTGATGGTGCGGGCGTTCTCTCGGTTCGGGCTCGACGCCCGCATCGGCGAGGTCCCAGGCGAGTACTGCCCGGGTGAGTGGTCGGTGAATCTCGAGGGCACCCACAAGGTGATGGGGGTCGGCCAGCGGCTCACGGCGCGCGCTGCCCACGTCGGCGGCGTGGTGGTTGTCAGCGACGCGGGTGAAGTCAACCGGCCCCTCCTCGGCGCATACCGAGCGCTGGGCCTGGAGTGGCGGCCCGAGGCGACCGGCTCGCTCGACCAGGGGGCGCCCGGTCTCGAAGTCTCCTCCGTCGCCGAAGCCATCGCCGCAGAACTCGCTCAGCTCGGCGACGTCGCGCCTGGCGGCCTCCCCGAGGCGGTCGTCGCCCACGCGGTGACCCTCCTCCCGGACCATCTCGAGGCAGACGGACAAGCGACCGCAACCGGGTGATGGTCCGATACCCTCGGCGCATGGAGCGCGTCCTCGTCATCCACGGACCGAATCTCAACCTCCTCGGGACACGAGCCCCGGAGGTCTACGGAACCACGACCCTCGCCGAGCTCGACGAGCAGATCGTGGGTTGGGGAAGTGACCTCGGCGTCGCTGTCGAGGTCTTCCAGTCGAACCACGAGGGCGAGATCCTGGACAAACTCCATGCCGCCGACCACGACGGTGTCATCGTCAACGCCGGCGCTCTCACCCACTACTCGTACAGCCTCCACGACGCCATCGAGGCGATTCAGCTCCCCGTCGTCGAAGTCCACATCTCGAACATTCGGGAACGCGAACCATGGCGACGTCGGTCGGTGATCGCAACGGCGTGCTCGGCTTCGATCTACGGGCGAGGCCATCGCAGCTATCGCGACGCACTCCGCCACCTGGTGCATCGCTCGAAGTGGCCCGCCGAGACCATCACCTACGGAGACGACGCCCCCGATCAGGTCGGAGACCTCCGCGTCCCCGACGGCGAAGGGCCATTCCCGGTCGCGGTGGTCATCCATGGCGGGTTCTGGGCCGACGTCTGGCAGCGCGATCTGATGGATGCAGTAGCCATCGACATCGCCCAACGAGGCTGGGCGACCTGGAACATCGAGTATCGCCGCGTGGGCTCGGGCGGCGGTTGGCCGGGCACCCAGAGCGACGTGGGCGCCGCCATCGACGCCATCGCCGGTCTGTCGGACCGCCTCGACCCGCGGCGGGTGATCGTGGTCGGGCACTCGGCCGGAGGACAGCTGGCACTGTGGGCGGCCAGTCGTCCGAGCGACTCGTCGGCAGTCACCCCAACCGGGATCGTGGCCCTTGCCCCCGTGACGGATCTCGCACGGGCGCACAAACTCGGGCTCGACGGTGGTGCGGTCGATCGGTATCTGCGCCGCTCACCGGAGCGCGACGGTGCCCGCTATCAGGAGTCCTCCCCCATCGCGCTGCTTCCCCTCGGCGTTCCCCAGGTGATCGTCCATGGAGACACAGATGACCGGGTCCCCGTCCAGATGAGCCGCACGTATGCAGGAGAGGCGGCGGACGCCGGAGACGAGGTCCGGTATCACGAGTTCGAGGGCTCCGGTCATTTCGAGCTCATCGACCCGGGACACGTCGTGTGGTCGAAGATCGCCGACGAGATCGATCAGTTCCGGGTCAGCCCGCCAGGTCCCTGATCCGGCTCAAGCCCTCCACCAGGTCGTCGTCACCCAGCGCAAAGCTCAGCCTGGCGTAGCCAGGTGCACCGAAGGCTTCCCCGGGAACCACCGCCACGGCAACCTCGTCGAGCAGGAGGTCGGCCAGCTCCAGCGTCGTCGCCGCGCTGCGACCCTGCAGATCGCGATCGAGGAGCCCGGCGAGGTTGGGGAATGCGTAGAAGGCGCCTTCGGGCTCGGGACATGTCACGCCAGGAATGGACTGCAGCATTTCGACCATGGTGCGACGGCGCCGGTCGAACGCGGCGCGCATCCTGTCGACATCGGCAAGAGAGCCGGTCACCGCGGCAAGCGCCGCCCGCTGGGAGACGTTGGCGACGTTCGACGTGGCATGAGACTGCAGCCGGATCGCCGCCTTGGCGACCTCCGACGGACCGATCATCCAGCCCACACGCCAACCCGTCATTGCGTAGGTCTTGGCGACACCGTTGACGACCACGCAGCGCTCCAGCTCGGGCGCGACCACCGGCATCGACGCATGCACGGCGTCGCCATAGACGAGGTGCTCGTAGATCTCGTCGGTCATCACCCAGATTCCGCGATCCGCCGCCCAGCGGCCGATCGCGGCCACCTCCTCGGGGGGATAGACGGCTCCGGTGGGATTCGATGGCGAAACGAAGACGAGCAGCTTGGTGCGTTCCGTGGCCGCAGCTTCGAGCTGGTCGACCGTCACCCGGTAACCGGAGGCGTCGGTGGTCGGCACCACGACTGGAGTCCCGCCGGCCAGCTTGATGACCTCCGGATAGGTCACCCAGTACGGAGAGGGCAGCAGCACCTCGTCACCGTCGTCGACGAGAACCTGCATCGTTGCGTAGACGGCGTGCTTGCCGCCATTGGTCACGACCACCTGGGCCGGGTCGATCTCGTAGCCCGAATCGCGCTTCGTCTTGTCTGCGACGGCCTGACGCAGATCGGGCAGCCCGCCGGCAGGGGTGTAGCGGTGATTGCGTGGGTCGGCTGCGGCAGCCTGGGCGGCCTCCACGATGTGGGGAGGGGTGGGGAAATCCGGCTCGCCGGCGCCGAATCCGATCACGGCGCTGCCGGCCGCGCGCAGTGCATTCGCCTTGGCGGTGATCGCCAATGTGGCGGATTCCGTGATGTTCTCGACTCGGCGTGACAGCTTCATATTCCTATGCTGCGGCACCCTACAACCATGACCGAATTTCCCGATATCCAGCTCCCCGACGACCTGCTCCCGGCCGATGGCCGGTTCGGCAGCGGCCCGTCCAAGGTGCGCCTCGAGGCGCTGGCACGCCTCGCCGCCACCGGAACCGAATTGCTGGGAACCAGTCACCGCCGGCCCGCCGTGATCGGCCTCGTCGAGCGCCTCAGACGCGGATTGAGCGATCTGTTCTCGGCACCACCCGGGTACGAGGTGATGGTCGGTCTCGGCGGGGCGACAGCGTTTTGGGACGCAGCGACGTTCTCGCTGATCGCACGCAAGTCACAGCACGTCGTGATCGGCGAGTTCAGCTCCAAGTTCGCAGCCGCCGTGTCCGGCTCACCCCATCTCGAAGAGCCCGACGTGATCCGCGTCGACTACGGCCACAGCGCACAACCCGTCGCCGACGACGACGTGGATGCCTATGCGCTCATCCACAACGAGACATCGACCGGTGTGATGAACCAGATCGTGCGACCGGCATCGTCCGGCCTGGTCCTCGTCGATGCGACCTCGGCGGCGGGTGGCCTTCCCGTCGACCCGTCCCAATTCGACGTGTACTACTTCTCACCCCAGAAGGCCTTCGGATCCGAGGGCGGTCTGTGGGCCGCGCTCTGCTCACCTGCGGCCATCGAACGAATCGAAACGGTCACGAACGGTGAGCGATGGATCCCACCGTTCCTCGACCTCGGGATCGCTCTCACCAATTCCCGCAAGAACCAGACCTACAACACGCCGGCGCTGGCGACACTGGCGCTGTTCGTCGACCAGGTCGAGTGGATGAATGAGCGCGGCGGCCTCGACTGGGCAGTTGACCGTTGCGCCACGTCGGCGTCCACGGTGTACAGATGGGCGGAGACGTCGGACTTCGCCTCCCCCTTCGTCAGCGACCCGGCGGCGCGAAGCGCCACCGTCGCCACCGTCGACCTCGATGAGACGATCCCGGCGGGCGTCGTGTCGGGGGTGCTGAGAGCCAACGGCATCGTGGACACCGAGAGCTACCGCAAACTGGGGCGGAATCAGTTGCGGGTGGCCCTCTTCCCCGCCATCGACCCCGATGACGTCACCCGGCTCACGCAGTGCATCGATCACGTGGTGGAGCGGCTCTGACGGCATGCGCATCGACGAGTTCCTCCCGGTGTACGACTTCGCCAACAGCCACGAACTCGAGATCGACGCACCGCCGACGGCGGTTCGCCGTGCCCTCCTCGAGGTGAACCTCACCGACGACGTCATCGTCAGGACCCTGTTCAGATTGCGCGGGCTTCCCCGTCGGTCCACCACCTGGGCCGGGCTCGAGCAACTGGGATTCGTGCGCCTCGCCAACGACCCCGGCGAGCTGCTCTTCGGCCTAATCGGCCGGTTCTGGACGGTGACGGGCGGTCTCGTGGAAGTCGACGCCGCCCACTTCACCGAGTACGCCGAGCCCGGATACGCCAAGACTGCGTGGAACTTCACCATCGAACCGGCCGGCACCGGAACACTCCTCGGCACCAGAACCCGGGTGGTGTGCACGGATGACTCGGCACGAACGCGGTTTCGCCGCTACTGGAGGGTGGTGGGACCGTTCAGCGGGGTCATTCGGAGACGAATGCTGAAGCTGGTGAAGAGGGGCCTCGACGGCTGACTCGTCTGGTGAAGGGCCATGCCAGGAACGCGGGGTACGAGAACCGCCCGGCCAACACGACGAAGGCGGCCCCGACCAGCGCCAGCGCCACCCACGTCCAGGTGAGCACGACGCCACCGATGCGGGCATACGCCCGAACCAGATCTGCGAACGGCCCTGCTGCCGTCAGCATCTCGCCTGCCCAGCCGATCGAGAAGAACATCAGAATCGTCAGGTTGTAGTCGAGGATCATCCTCGCTTGATCGTCGAGCACCCGGTGCGAGCGGTGACGGAACCACATGAAGCCTGGAAACGCCAGCATCAGGAACCCGGCAACCAGCGTGGTGGTGGCCCAGGCGGCGACAGCACCACCCGCACCATCCATCCCGTCGCCTGAGGAGTACTGGGGCCAACCGGACATCACCACGACCGCGACCAGGAATGCCAGGAACGGAAGCACGGCGCCGGCATGCATGAGAGCGACGGTGCGTCTGTCGTCGCCTTCGACGTCAACTGCACCAGAGAGGAGAACCGCTGGAATCGCCATGGGGGGGATATCGGCAGGACACGGCCAAAACCGAAGCGCCCTAGCGTGTCGGAGATGAGCGCGATCGCCTGGACGAGTGCCGATGGGTCGACGATGGAGCGAGCGGCGTGGACGGAGGTGGCGACCGGTCACCGGCTCGCCGGCACCACTCTCACCGTTGTCGAGGACGAGCCGTTCGAGTTGCGCTGGACGGTCATCACCGACGAGGCCGGAGCCACCACGACCGTGGGGGTCACCGTTCAAGGTCCAGGGACCGATCGCAGCCTGGCCCTCAGCGCCGACGGCGCCGGAGCGTGGTCTGCGGGAGACCAGCCGGTTCTCGGTCTCTTCGGCGCAACCGACATCGAGCTGGGTTGGACCCCGGCCTCATTGACCGTCCCGATACGACGCCTCGCTCTGGACATCGGTGATGCGGCAGACCTCACCGTTGTCCACGTCGACTTCCCCGACCACGACATCACCCGCCAGACCAGGCGGTACAGCAGGGTCGACGAGACCCGCTACCTCGTCGAGTCCGACAGCCGATCCGACGAGCTGGAGATGGTTGGCGCCAACTGGTACCTCGACCCACGTTGGGTGCTCCTCGGCGGCAGCCGGTGATCGCCCTCGTCGTCGGTTGTGGACTTGCGGTCGTGGCGCTGGTCATGGCGGAACGCCACCACGGTCGTGCCCGGATCCCTGCCAAGATCGTCGCCTCTTCATGCTTCGTCGCTGTTGCGGCGGTCAACGGTGCTGCGGACACGACGTTCGGCACCTGGATCATCATCGGGCTGGCGCTGTCCTGGCTCGGCGACGTCTCACTGCTCGGCGGCGGCCGGGGCCCCTTCGCTCTGGGTCTGACGTTCTTTCTGACTGCTCACCTGGCCTACGTGGTCGCCTTCGTGGTCCGGCCCGCAGGAGAAGGCTGGGTCCAGTCGCCGTCCAGCAGCTCACCGGTGCTGGTGATCACCGTGATCGCCGTCCTGGTCGTCGGAGTCGTCGCCGGACGGTGGATACTCCCCCGGGTCGACACCCCCTTGGTGTGGCCGGTCGCCGCCTACATGGTCGTCATTTCGGTGATGGTGCTGGCCGCGGGTGGGACCGTCGGCGTCGATTGGGACGCCCGCATCCTGACCGGTGCCGTGTTGTTCTATCTGTCGGACATCGCCGTCGCCCGCGATCGCTTCATCAGCCCGGGATGGGAGAACCGATTGGTAGGTCTGCCGCTGTACTACGCCGGTCAGGTCCTCCTCGCCATCGCTGCCGGCGGCTGAGTCAGCGGCGACCCGACTGGCGCTCGTAGTCGCGGCGCATCACAGCCCGAGCTGGAGACATGCCGAGGTGGCGATAGAACGGCTCCACATCAGCGTCGATGACGGCGTCCACTGCATACAGCTCACCGATGTCCTCGAGGAGCCGCTGCACCAGCTCGGTGCCGATGCCGCGACGTTGGTAGTCCGGAACCACCTCGAGCTGCGGGATGAACGCCGTCAGGACACCGTCGCTGATGGCGGTGATATACCCCACGACCTGTCCACTCTCGTGGTCTACGGCCAGCACCACGTGGTCCGACCCCTCGAGGAGCTCCAGGTGGGTGGCAGCATCGGGAGGATTGAGCCAGCCGACGAAGAACGGGCCCTCCAGCTGATCGGCGCTCAATCCGGCAAGGTCGGTGCGAAACTCGATCACACCCCGAGCGTACCGGGTGCACGGGTATCGTCTCTGCGATGAAACGACTCATCGTGATGCGGCACGGCAAGTCCGATTGGACGTCGGCGACGGCCGGCGACCATGGCCGTCCCCTGTCGGACCGGGGGAAGACGGCCGCCAAGGCCATGGGGGTCGTCCTGTCCCGCGCCGATGAACAGCCCGACCTGGTCATCACCTCGACAGCAACCCGGGCCCGGGACACGGCGATGCTCGCCGCCGAATCCGGGGGCTGGTCGTGTCGGATCGAGGAGACGGAGCGTCTCTATCTGTCCGGACCCGGCGAGACACTGGCCGTGGCCTCCACAGCGACCGATGATGTCGGTCGCCTGCTGATCGTCGGCCATCAACCGACATGCGGCGACCTCATCTTTCGCTTGACCGGCGGCATCGTTCAGATCAAGACCGGCACCGTCGTCGGTCTCGACCTGGCCATCGATGCCTGGGACGACGTCTCCGACGCCGAGGCCACCATCGGATGGGTTCTCCAGCCCCGGATGTTCACCGATCATGACATCGAGGTGCGGTGACTAGTCACTACTTGACTACTCGGGGTAGTCACTGATACACTCCTGGTGGGCGTGCGGCGAGCGGAAGGCTGGAAAACAGGAGCCAACCGCGATGCCGAACCGGCCATCGTTCGAATACGTCCGCAGGGGTTACGACCCCGACACCGTTGACGCCCATCTCACCGCTCTCGAAGGCGCGTTGAACGATCTGCGCGCTCAGGCCAAGGAAGCGACGGTCCGGGCCAACACCCTGCAGCGGCAGATCGAGACGGCCGGGCAGGCTCAGATCTCCGTCGAATCAGCTTTCCTGGAACTGGCCGACACCAAGGCCTCGATGCTCGAAAATGCGCGCTCCCGGGCCGAGGCGATCATCGCCGAGGCGCAGGAGCAAGCGGCAACGATGACGGAACAGCCGCAGGAGACACTCGACAAGGCATGGGTGGAGGCCGACGCCATCCTCGACGGCGCCCGCAAGGAAGTCTCCAAAGCGAGAGAAGAGGCGGCCGCCCTCCTCGAGAGCGCCCACCGCAAGGCCGACGTCACGGTGACGGACGCCCGCCACGAGGCACTCCGGCTGCTCGCACAGGCGAAGACCGAAGCCGAAGGTGTCGTCACGCAGGCTCACAGTGACCACGAAACGTTGATACGCAGCCTCCGCGAGCTGCAGCGGACCGTGATCTCCATGCTGGAGCACGGGCGAGGCACCAACCCCGAGGTGGGCAAGGTCCTGGCAGACGACGCCACCCGGGTGGTCGCACTCGACCCCGAGCCCATCACCTGAAATCGCGCGATCTCCATCCCCCGGGGGTCATCGGCCACTCGACGAACCGATGGGCGACGAAGTTGGTGACTCCGTCTCGATACTCGAGCACTCCCTCGATGACGACCCCGATCGCCTTGCGAGCCACCT
>JABDIW010000029.1 GCA_013003515.1 Acidimicrobiia bacterium | reverse complement strand
GGGTCTGGCCAATCTGGCCGCGACTCTTTGCGGCCTCAGGCGGCGTACTCCAGGTAGGCGGCCGGATCGAACCCTGCATCGGCAGGCAGCACCTGCTCGACCACGCCATCCATGACGATCGGCTTCGGCTCGGGGACCTCGAGCAGCTCTCCACCCGACGTGCGCACGAGGAAGCCGGGAAGCTCGTCTGCCTGGCCACCCTCGTGCGGCGCAACCATGAGCATCTCCCCGCTGGTGTTCCGAAGAATGGAACCGGTGGGGTAGACGCCCATCATCTTGATGAAGACACGGACCAGGTCCGGGTCGTAGTGGCCGCCCATGCCCGTCAGTAGCACGCGCAGCGCCCGGTTCGGGGTCTCCGCCCGTCGGTAGGAGCGACGGGTCGTGATGGCGTCATAGGTGT
Source organism: Acidimicrobiia bacterium (assembly GCA_013003515.1). Taxonomy (GTDB): domain Bacteria; phylum Actinomycetota; class Acidimicrobiia; order Spongiisociales; family UBA5794; genus JABDIW01. Next base: position 8,268 of record JABDIW010000029.1, on the reverse strand, counting down.
CGCACACGGCGACGAGCCGGGAGAAGACGTGCGGCTGGCGTTCGCGACTGACGGCCGGATAGCCCTTGCCGTCGAAGCGGGCGTGGTGCTCGAAGGCGATGGTCGCCGCGAGCTCGTGACCGGGGCCCTGCGCCGCCATGATCGCCTGGGCGCCCTCCTGGGGGTGGAGCTGGATCTCACGCCATTGCTCGTCGTCGAGACGACCCGGATGCTGCAGCGTTTCGGGTGGCACCGCCACCTTCCCGATGTCATGGAGCAGGCTGCCCATGCCGATTGGCAACAGGTCGTTCTTGTCCAGCCCGACGATGCGCCCCAGTGCCAGCGCCAGGATCGAGGTATTGACAGAATGGAAGTAGGTGTACTCGTCGTGGCTCTTGACCGTCGAGAGCAGCAGGGCGGCTCCCGGGCTCGCCATCGCCGAGTCGGTGAGGCTCTCGACCGCACGCACGACCGTGTTGATCTCGAATCCCTCGCCGCGGGCCAGTGATCGGGTCGCGGTGCGGACGGCGTCGACCGACGACGCGTACGAACGTCTCAGGTTGGCCAGCGGGGAGTTGTCGAGCTCCATGTCCGAGAACGTGCGCTCGTTGAGCCGAACGGTGCCGTCGGCGGGGAGATCGTCGGAGATGCCGGCGATGAAGGCACCGAAGTCGTAGATGTCGTCGCGAGACGTAGGGGACAGCAGTGTCACCGACTCGATGGCCCGCTTTTCCATCTCTCGCATCATGCCCTCGAACTCGAGCGAGGCGTGTGGCAGCAGGCCGCGATCCCGGTACAGAGCGGAGTCATGGATGATGAGGGTCATGTCGCCGATGTCGCCGACCATGTCCTCGAGGTCGAACTCCGCTGTGTGGAGCGCCTCTTGAACGGCGGGGTGCCCGACGGGGTACAAAGTCGCCTGCCTGATCACACGGCGGAGGGACTTGAGGAACGTGCGGACCTTCAGTTCACTCATGAGGACCCCAGTGCTTTCTTCGCTGCTGCCTTGATTTGACGGGCCGTTCCACCAACGGCGACCTTGCCCGCCACGCTCTCGAGGGCGGCAACGGTCTTCGGTGTATCGCGCTTCTTCAACGCCTCGACGACACGGAGACGCTCGTCGACGTCGAGTTTCGACATGCCGAGGGCTTCGACGAGCACGTCATCGGCTTCCTCGAGCTCGGAGCTGCGGAGAAGACCGATGGCGGCACGACGCACTCGCTCGTGCGGGTCGCCGAGAGCAGTGCGGATAACGTCGAAGTACGCCCGGCCCATCACGGGGCCTGCAGCGCGCAGAGCTTCGACCCGAACCCGGTGGTCTTCATGGCGCAGCGTCACCTTGAGCGGCCCCACCACCGAGGAACCGCCGACCTTGCCGAGCACGGTGGCAATGTTGCGCACCACGTACCACCGCTTGTCGTGGATGTGGTCGAGGATTGGCTTCGGATTGGTGCGAGCCGCCAGGGCGACCAGGTCGATGAGCGTCCGCCGCTTGGTGGCGTCCTCCTCCTTGGCGAGGTGCTCGATGAGCGTGTCGATTGCGGTCGCACCGAGGGCAGCGAGCAGCTCGACGGCCGCCTTGCCCTCCTCCTCGTCACGAATGGCGCTGACCAGGCCGTCGATGAGGTCGGGACTGAGGAGGCGGTCGACGGCTTCGGCGACGATCGGCTGCCGCTCGGCCGGATAGGGAGGCTTGTCGACGACCGAAACCAGGATGTCTTGGGCCATGCGGAACTTGCCGCGACGGATGTACAGCGAGATCCGGCCGGTCCAGATCCGCACGACACGGCGGAACCTGTCGGGGCGGTGCTCGATCTCGAGGAGGCCACGCAAGCCCTCGAGCCCGACCTTGAAATAGTCGACGTCCGCCTTCACCTGCGGAGCGAGGTTGGAGAACGCCGTGTCGGACGAGTCGACGACGTCTCTGGCCCCCTGGAGCACGTCGGCGATGTGTTCCGACACCTCTTCGCGGGCTGCCCGCACCGAGTCGGCACTCTGGAGCAATATGAGCAACTCTTCAGGCGTTCCGTTCGACGTCTCCGCGGTGACCCTGGCGTACTGGATGAGCGACTGCTGGGACGTTGGCGTGAGCCGCCCGGCGATCTCGGCGAAATCGTGACCGGAGAACTGGTCGAGGAACATCTGGTTCACCCCGTCGTACGGGTCTTCCAGCAGCACATCGACCACGGCGACGGACAGCTCATCGTCGAAGATGAAGAACGCATCGACGAACGCCTTGACGGTCTCTTCTCGCGCCTCGAAGTTGTCGTCGCGCACCGCGGCGATGCCGTCGCGGTACATCTCGACGAACGCCCGTGCCACCGCCGACAGCTCCTGATCCGCCAGCATGGCGAGGAACATCGCCGCGATCTCTTCGGACGTCAGCCGGGTGTGGTCCTCGTCGGTCTCGAGGACCTCGACGGCTTCGTCATCGTCCTCGTTGAGGAGGTCGCGCTGAGTGACCTGGACGCCGGAGACATCGTTATCGGTGAGATGGCGCTGCATCCCTCCATCGCGCCGCAGCTCCTGCTCATCGAGCTCAAAGGCCTCGAAGAGCATGATCAGCTCCGGTCCCGACACGTCCCCCACGACGGTCAGGGAGTCGACCTCATGGATGAACAGCCGTTTCCACAGTCGCTCGACACCGTCATGATCGGTTGCCAATGGCTCGTCTGAGCGAACAAAGCTCGAAGGGCCGACCTCGAAGTGGAGACGGCGGGTGCCCAGTTCACCGATGATGCCGAGGGCGCGATCGAAGGCGGGTTGGCCCAACGGCTGTGGGTAGAGCTTGAAGGTGTTGTATGCCGCAGCGAGTGCCCCGAGAACGCGGGCCGCCTCGGTATGGGTGCCGATGCCGGTGTCGAGCGTCATCGCTCAGCCCAGCGAGATCAGGTTCTCCCGGACTGCGTACAGCACTGCCTCGTTGCGGCTGTGGAGGCCGAGCTTGTCGAGGATGTTGCGGATGTGGTTCTTGACTGTGTTCTCGGAGATGTACAGCACCTCGCCAATGCGTCGGCTGGTCATCCCCGCGGCTACGTGCTGCAGAACCTCGATCTCGCGTCCGGTGAGGGTGGGCTTCCTGGTGGCGAGCAGCTCCTGGTGTCTCAGTAGCTGGCGGGCCACGTCGAAGAGCTTGCCTGCCATCTGTGGCGAGATCGAGGCCCCTCCCCCAGCGACGGCCTGGATGGCCTCGACGAGCTGAGGGAAAGGCGTGTCCTTCACGATGTAGCCCCGCGCACCGGCCTTGAGCCCGGCGAGGAGGTCCTCCTCGGACTCGCTGGCGGTGAGCAACACGACGACGCTCGACGGTGAGACGGCCGAGATCTTCTCGACGACGTCGATGCCGGAGAGCCCGGGCATCAACACATCGAGCAGAACGAGGTCCGGGTGGTGGATCTCGGCGGCTGCAACGCCGGCCTCGGCCGAAGCTGCTTCACCGACCACCTCGTACCCGGCTTCGGTGAGGGCTGCGATCAGCCCGGCCCGAAACAGCGGCACATCATCGACGACGAGCAAGCGAGTCATGTCGGTTCAATCAATCCAATCGATCCGTCCCGCCGGCGGTAGATGACGCAATATGCGTCCGACTCTGCATTCAGGAAGAAGTAGAACTCGTGTCCCAGCATCTCCATCTGCATGATCGCCTCCTCCGGCATCATGGGCTTCATCGCGAAGCGCTTGGTTCTCACGATCCGTGGCGCTCCCGTGTCCTCTTCATCGGAGGGTTCGGGGGACGGGTTGAGTCGTTTGTTGGCGGTTCGCGATCGCTGGATCGTTCGCTCCTTGAGCCGTCTCAGCTGGCGCTCGAAGACATCCATGGAGCGGTCGAAGGCAGTGCGTTCGTCATGGCCGTTGGACTCGACCCTGACCAGGTGCCCGGAGACGCTCGTCGTGATCTCGACGCGATACTTCCCGTCAGAGTTCCGAGGGTTGTTCGAAGCTGTGAACTCGACGTCTGCGGTTCCGGCGTCGCCCCAGATGCGACCGGCGTTCTCGATCTTCTCGGTGACGAGCTCACGGAGATCCTCTTCGACGTGCATGTTCTTGCCATGGACGCGTGCTTGCACCAGGGCTCCTTTCGACGACGGGATGGGCGACCGGGGATCGGGTAGCTCGTCTGGTTGCTGTGACGGCCACCTCACCTCCTGGCTCACCGGAGCCGGGCCGGCTCCTGGTTTCGATTGTACCGGCAGCCGTTGCTGTGACCAGGGCCGGGAAGCACATCGACAAGAGGCGAGCGGCGGCCATGGCCGTGGCACCGGTTGTGACGACATCGTCGACCAACACCACCCGGCCATCGATCGACCGCGTCACGACGCCGAACACGGGCGATCGTCTCTGAGAGCGACCGGCAGCTGCATGGCGCGGCCACCAGAGGGCAGGCCGCAGGGCGTCGACCACCGGGATCCCACAGATCCTGCCGAGCTCGGCGGCGAGGTCGGCAGCGGGATCGACGCCGTATCGCCAGTGCCTGATCCGGGATCGCGGAATCGGCACCACTGCCTCGGCGGCGGGCGGCACCAGCGGTGCCATGGCCTCGGCGAGGAGGCGGGCGACACCCGTCTGACCGGTGTACTTGAGCCGGTGCACGAGCCGCCGGGCGGCGCCTTCGTGGGCGTACCCGGCGCGAGCGAGGAGACCGCCGGCGACCCGGCGATCGGGTGCGGGCCTCAGGCTCCCGGCACAGCGCGAACAGACGGGTTCACGACCACTCCAGGTTCCACAGGCCAGGCAAGGCATGGGCCGAACGTACGAGCCGGGTGTGACGCGATCAGCCCGGCGGTCGGTAGGGAACACCGCTTCGCATGAGGAGCCGCTCGATCAACTCGTCACGGGCTGCCTCGAAGTCGAGACCGGCCCGGGTGTCGACATCGAAACCCGACTCCTGGTGATACACGACGAAGCCCTCGTCGCGTTCGAGGACGTATACGCCGTCACGGGGCCCGACGCGGTCCCGGGCGAACCGCCAGAGGTCTTCCCGGCTGAGGATCTCTGCAACGAGATCGACCCGTTCCAGGGTGAACGCAGCCTCGAAGTCGGCCGCCGTGGTGGCCCGACGGCCCAGGATGCGGGACGCCATGGCGAAGCCGCGACCCGCCAGCAATGCCTGCGCCTGCTCGTGTCTGGTGAACTCAATCGCCATCGTTACCACAAAAAGCGGTCGACACGACCACGGAGCGTGGGTATGGTGCCAAGCATCGGGCACTAGGGAGGAATGGAATGGGCATCGATGTCACACGAGCGCGCGAGCGCGACCGGAGACGGCGTCTCTTCAAGATCGCCGCAGTACTCACTCCAATAGCCGCATGGCTGTGGATCCGAATCCTCCAGGGCAATCCGGTCTCGCCGGGTCTGCCCGACATCCCGGACGAATTCATCTTCTTCATCCCGATGGTGATCATCCTGCTCCTCATCGCGGCGGTAGTCATCATCCCGATGCTGGGCAACGGTCGCTCACCTCACGTGATCTATCTGCCTGAACAGCTCGACGTCGGGTTCGACGACGTCAAGGGCCTCGGCGCGGTGCTCGGCGAAGTGCGCCACACCCTCGATGTCTTCCTCAACCACCGCAAGTTCCGCAACCAGATGGGGGGCCGCCCCCGACGCGGTGTGCTCTTCGAGGGACCTCCGGGCACCGGCAAGACCCACCTGGCCAAGGGCATGGCAAGAGAGGCCGGGGTTCCGTTCTTGTTCGTCTCATCCACTGCCTTCCAGTCCATGTGGTACGGCGCCACGTCTCGCAAGATCCGGTCCTTCTTCCGGCAGCTGCGCAAGACGGCGCGCATCCACGGTGGCGCCATCGGCTTCATCGAGGAGATCGATGCCATCGCCACTCGCCGCGGCGGTCTCTCCGGGTCGACACCGGCTCCGGGGACGGCCCGGGCCACGGCCAAGGGACTTCGGGTCGATCCCTCCGGAGTCAGCGAGGGTGTCGGCGGTGTGGTCAACGAGCTCCTCATCCAGATGCAGAGTTTCGACGAGCCCACCCGCAAACAGCAGATCTACAACGGCCTGGTGCGAACGCTCAATCGATACCTGCCGCCGCATCGCGCCTTGAAGACCAAGGTTCCGACATTCGCCAACGTCTTGCTGATCGGTGCCACCAACAGGGCCGACTCGCTCGATCCGGCGCTGTTGCGCCCCGGGCGCTTCGACCGCATCCTCCACTTCGACCTCCCCGGCCGCACCGATCGGCGGGAGCTCATCGACTACTTCCTGTCGAAGAAGGCCCATGAGGACGAGCTCGACATCGACTCGGTCCGCAGCGACATGGCGGGAGCGACCATGGGGTACACACCGGCATCGCTCGAGCGTCTGTTCGACGAGGCACTGCTCATCGCGGTTCGCCATGGCAGGAAGATGCTGAGCCTGAAGGACCTGCGCAGGGCACAGCTCGAGGTAGAGATCGGCCTTCCGCAGCGCACCGAGTATCCGGTCGCCGAGAAGGAGACGATCGCCGTCCACGAGGCCGGCCACGCCACCATTGCCTACCTGGTCGGCAAGGGGCGCAAACTCGAGGTCCTCTCGATCATCAAACGCCGCGACGCCCTTGGTCTCCTCGCCCACCGTGACTGCGAGGAGCGGTTCACCCGCGGTGATCACGAGATGCAGACGCTGCTGCAGATCGCTCTGGGCGGAATGGTCGCCGAGGAGGTCTTCTTCGGCGAGTCGGGCACCGGCCCTGCCGGAGACCTGGTCGGCGCCACACAGCTGGCAGCTGACATGGTCGGCTCGTACGGGCTCGGCGACTCACTCATCTCGTTCCGGGCGATCGAAGCCGGACTGATGGGCGGCAACCTGACCGCCCGCATCCTGGCCGACGAGACCGCACGCAGGAACGTCAACTCGTTGCTCAACGATGCCAAGCACGAGGTCACCCGGCTCCTCACCGACCATCGCCACATCGTGGCCGCGTTGCGTGATGCGCTGATCGATCGCGAGGAGATCATGGAGAAGGAGATCCTGGAGACGATTCGCAAGGCCGAATCGGATGCGCTCGTCGACGGAACGGTGGTCGTGGACATCCGCGACCCGCAGAGCCCGTCGATCGGACGCGAGTCGATCGAGCTCGAGCCGTACCCGGACATCGACTGAGACTTCCCTTCCCGACTTTGGGGGAGGGGCCGGAGGGAGGGAGCTGCCCGACTCCCTCCCTCTACCGCGTCTGGACCTACGTTCCTTGACCCCAGGAGGCCAGGTACTTCACCTGCTCGGGCGTCAGTTCCTCGAGGCCGCCTCCCATGCTGGCGAGCTTGAGACGGGCGACCTCGGTGTCGAGCTCGTCGGGGAGCACGTGGACGTCGTTCTCGAGCTCGGCGGCGTTCTCGAACAGCCACTCGGCGGCCAGTGCCTGGTCGGAGAACGACATGTCCATGACATCGGCGGGATGGCCTTCGGCTGCTCCGAGATTCACCAGCCTGCCCTCAGCGGCGACGAGGATGCGGCGCCCGTCAGGCATCAGGTACTCATCGAGGTTGTCGCGGATGCGACGTGTCGAGGTGGCCACGCCGTCGAGGGCGATGAGATCGATCTCGACATCGAAGTGACCTGCGTTGGAAACGATGGCATCCGACTTCATGACGGCGAAATGCTCCTCACGGATGACGTGGATGTTGCCCGTCGCCGTGACGAACACGTCGCCAGCGGCGGCAGCATCGGCCATCGTCATCACACGGTGACCCTCCATGGCTGCGGCAACCGCCCGGATCGGGTTCACCTCGACGACAACGACGTCTGCGCCCAGACCGGCGGCGCGTTGAGCGACCCCGGTCCCGCAGTCGCCGTATCCGACGACGACGACCGTCTTGCCCGCAAACAGGATGTTGGCGGCTCGCATCAGCCCGTCCAGTGATGACTGGCCCGTGCCATGCCGGTTGTCGAACAGGTGCTTGGTATCACTGTCGTTGACGGCCACCACGGGGAACCGGAGCACTCCGTCGGCTGCCATCGCCCGAAGACGGATCACGCCCGTCGTGGTCTCCTCGAGACCTCCGAGAACGACTTGGGAGGCCCGTTCCTTGTGGAGGACGGTGACCATGTCGGCCCCATCGTCGAACACGATCTCGGGCTCGGTGTCGAGGACCGCATTGATGTGCTCGTAGAACGTCGCAGAGTCTTCGCCCCGCCTGGCGAAGACGGGTATCCCCTCCGCCACGAGGGCGGCGGCGACGTCATCCTGGGTGGACAACGGGTTCGAGGCGCAGAGAACCACGGAGGCACCACCGTCGCGGAGAGCCAGCATCAGGTTCGCCGTCTCGGCGGTCACGTGCATGCAGGCACCAACGGTGC
>JABDIW010000495.1 GCA_013003515.1 Acidimicrobiia bacterium | reverse complement strand
CCACAGAAGCTCGGCCTGTCGAAGCTCCACTTCGCCGGGATGGGCCCTCGCATGATGAAGGGGCTCGCCGAAGACAACAACGTGGCTTCGGTCCATGAGCTGTTGACGCTCGCCCAACAGATGGGCGTCAAGCTCTGGCCGTGTCAGATGACCATGGACCTCATGGGCATCGGCCGCGACGACATGATCGAGGACCTTCCCGACCCGGTTGGCGCCGGTTCGGCCATCAGCCTGATGAAGGACGCCTCGATCAGCCTGTTCATCTAGACCATCCGAGAGGAGAAACACGTGGCAGACCAGACAGTCGACGCTCGCAATCTCCAGTGCCCGATGCCGGTGCTGAAGATCGCGACCGCAATGAACGAGGTATCGCCGGGGGACACGATCGAGCTGATCGCCACCGATCGCGGTGCGCTGTCAGACATCCCGGCGTGGGCCAAAGACATGGGCCACTCACTGAAAGAGCAATTCGAAGCAGACGGCGAGTACCACTTCGTCGTCGAAAAGAGCTAGACCAACAACTGAACGACGAGGGGAAGGGCTCCGGTGGTACAGCCATCGCGTGATCGTGTGATCACATGAGGTACGGATTCGTCATCGATCAGGACACCTGCATCGGGTGTCATGCCTGTACCGTTGCGTGCAAGACGGAACACGAGGTCCCCCTCGGAGTCAACCGCACCTGGGTCAAGTACGTCGAGAAAGGCGAGTGGCCCGAGACCAAGCGGTTCTTCTCGGTTCTGCGCTGCAACCACTGCAGCGACGCCCCCTGCGTCGAGATCTGCCCCACCACCGCGCTGTTCAAGCGCGAGGACGGCATCGTCGACTTCGACACCGACCGTTGCATCGGGTGCAAGTCCTGTATGCAGGCGTGCCCGTACAACGCCCTCTACATCGACCCCGGTGAGCACACCGCACAGAAGTGCAACTACTGCGTCCATCGAGTGGAGGTCGGCATCGAGCCGGCATGCGTCGTCGTCTGCCCCGAGCAGGCCATCATCGCCGGAGACCTCGACGATCCCACGTCGAAGATCTCGAAGATCGTCGCCACCGAGCAGACGTTTGTCAGGGCGCCCGAGCAGGGGACCAAGCCCAACCTGTTCTACAAGGGAGTCGAAGCCACCAACATCGACCCGCTCGGCGCCGTACCGCTCACCGATGGTGGCGTGTGGCGTGACCCGGACGAGCGGCTCCAGTCATGGTTGTCGGTGGACCTGACACCCAGCAATGGCAATGGCAATGGCGCACCCACGGGTCCGATCGGCAATCTCAACGAGGTGACCTCGGAGCCCACCGAGCCTCGGATCGATTACGGAACCAAGCGGGGAACCCCGCCCCGGGTGGTCTACAACACCGAACACCCGATGCCTTGGGGCTGGCGGGTGTCGAGCTATTTCCTGACCAAGGGCATCGCCGCCGGACTCGTCATCGCCACCGCCCTCGCGCTTCTCAACGGTGTCGACGGGACCAAGGCCTGGTTCGCCTGGGGAGCCCCGCTCATCGCCGGTCTCTTCCTCGCCCTCACCGGCGTGCTGCTGGTGTGGGACCTCAAGCGGCCCGATCGCTTCCTCTATCTGCTGACCAAGGGCAACCCTGGCTCGTGGCTGGTGAAGGGAGCCTGGATCCTCAGCGCGTTCGCAGCCGTGATCGGGGTGTGGTTCATCGCCGGAGTGTTCGGGTTGAGTGACCTGACCAAGGTCCTGACCTGGGTCGGTGTGCCGATCGCCCTGGGGGTCGCCGGCTACACCGCGTTCCTGTTCGGCCAGGCGGAGGCTCGCGACCTGTGGCAGAGCCCCACTCTGTTGTGGCACATGATCGCCGGGGCCTTCGCCGCCGGTGGCGGCGCCGGGCTGGTGATCTCGCTCTATGTCGACGTCACCGAGGCCGGTGACACCGCCTTCGCCTGGGCGATGGTGGGCGGAGTGCTTGCCCTCGGTGGCATCGCGCTCGCCGAGCTGGCTGCCGATCACCCCACTCGCAACATCTCGGACGCCATGCACCACATGACGCACGGCCACTACGCCACCGAGTGGTGGGTGGGTGGACTGGCCATCGGCGTCCTCGTGCCTGCGGTCCTCGGCATCTTGTTCCTGACCGGCGTGGTCCCGGCGTGGGTCGCTGCCATCGGCGGCGTCGGGGCGATGGCCGGCATCTGGTTCGCCGACGACGCGTTCGTCAAGGCCGGGCAATCGGTGCCCCTCTCGTGAAGGAGAACACGTGACCGACATCCCCCGCCTCATCCCCGGCTCCGCCCTCACCAACTTCCCGCCGCCCGACCGCTGGGACGACTGGGAGGAGTACGACGCCAGGGCATGGCCCACCAAGGTCAAGAACGAGTACCGCCTGATCCCCACGACGTGTTTCAACTGTGAGTCGGCGTGTGGCCTCCTTGCCTACGTCGACAAGGACAGCGGCCTGATCCGCAAGTTCGAGGGCAACCCTGCCCATCCCGGCTCTCGGGGCCGGAACTGCGCCAAGGGCCCGGCCACCATCAACCAGGTCTACGACCCGGAGCGGATCCTGTACCCGATGCGACGGGTGGGAGAGCGCGGCTCGGGCGAGTGGGAGCGGGTCTCCTGGGAAGAGGCCCTCACCGACATCGCCGGCCGCATGAACACAGCCATCCGCGAAGACCGGCACGACGAGATCATGTATCACGTGGGCCGCCCCGGCGAAGACGGCTTCATGGACCGCACCCTGAAGGCGTGGGGCGTCGACGGCCACAATTCGCATACCAACGTGTGCTCGTCGGGTGCCAGGGTCGGGTACGCCACCTGGATGCAGCACGACCGGCCGTCGGCCGACTTCGCCAACGCCCGGTTCATCCTGTTGTTGTCGGCCCACCTCGAGACCGGCCACTACTTCAACCCGCACGCCCAGCGGATCATCGAGGCGAAGCAGTCGGGCGCCAAGATCGCCACCGTCGATCCCCGGCTCTCCAACACCGCATCGATGTCGGACTACTGGCTGTCGCCGTGGCCGGGCACCGAGGCGTCGATGCTGCTGGCGATGGCGCGGCTGTTGCTGGAGTGGGACGCCGTCGACCACGACTTCGTCCGCCGCTGGGTCAACTGGGAGGACTCGCTGCGGAACCGGTATCCCGACAAGCCAGTCACCTATGAGTCGTTCATAGAGGTCCTCAAGGAGACCTACGCCGGGTACACGGTGGAGTTCGCCGCCGAAGAGACCGGAGTGTCCGCCGAGAAGATCGAGGCAGTGGCACGCGAGATCGCCAACGCCGGCAATCGCTTCGCTTCACACACCTGGCGATCCATCGGTTCGGGGCATCTCGGTGGCTGGCAGGGAGCCCGCTGTCTGTGGTTCCTCCAGGTGCTGACGGGCTCGGTGGGAACCAAGGGCGGCACCGCCCCAAACTCGCACGCCAAGTTCAAGCCCGAGCACTGGAACATGCCTCCTCCCCACAACCGCTGGAACGAGCTGTTGTGGCCGATCGAGTACCCCTTCGCCCACCACGAGCTGTCCTATCTGCTGCCGCACTTCCTCAAGGAGGGCCGCGGCAAGCTCGACGTCTACTTCACCCGGGTCTACAACCCGGTGTGGACGAACCCGGACGGGTTCTCGTGGATCGAGGTGCTCACCGACGAGTCCAAGGTCGGTCTCCACGTCGCCATGACGCCGATCTGGTCCGAGACCGCCTGGTATGCCGACTACGTGCTGCCCATGGGAGTCTCTGCCGAGCGGCACGACACCCACTCGTACGCCACCCATGCCGGGCAGTGGCTCGGGTTCCGTCAGCCGGTGCTTCGAGTCGCGGCCGAACGCGAAGGCAAGACCGTCGACCGCACCTACGAGACCAACCCGGGAGAGGTGTGGGAGGAGACCGAGTTCTGGATCGATCTGTCCTGGCGTGTCGACCCCGACGGGTCGCTGGGTATCCGCAAGTGGTTCGAGTCACCCAACGATCCGACCCGACCGGTCAACGTCGACGAGTACTACGGCTGGATGTTCGACAACTCGGTGCCCGGACTGCCAGACAAGGCCGGCGCCGAGGGGCTCACCCCCCTGGAGTACATGCGCAAGTACGGCGCCGTCGAGATCTCGAAGGACGTCTACAAGGTGTACGAGAAGCCGGTCGACGCCGACTCGGTGGGCGAGGACGGCTTCGCTTACAAGGACGGCAAGGCAGTCGGCGTCTCGATCGACGGCGCACCCGTGAAGGGCTTCGGGTCACCGTCCAAGAAGCTGGAGTGGTTCAGCCAGACGATGTCTGAGTGGGGCTGGGACGACGTCGCCATCCCCGGATACATCAAGA
>JABDIW010000475.1 GCA_013003515.1 Acidimicrobiia bacterium | reverse complement strand
GCGACCAGGCCGATCGAGCCGACGAGGGTGCGGATGATCTCGACGGCGACGACTTCGGAGTTGGCGAGCACACCCACCGACTGGCCGGACACCACGAACAGCACCAGCAGCGGAAGCGCCGCGCCGGCATAGGCGAGGAGCAGCGTGTTGACGGCCGAGGCGATGTGGTCCCTGCCGATTCGCAGCCCGGCCGCCATCAAATCGTGGGCTGGTGCGGTCGGATTCGCCCTTCTCAGCTCCCACACGGCTGAGGCCTGGGTGACGGTGACGTCGTCGAGGGCGCCGGCCGCACCCAGCACAGTTCCGGCGAGCACCAGGCCTCGCAGGTCGATGCCCTCGAACAGGGTGAGAAGCGACGTCTCCTCCGAGGCGATGCCGGTGATGTTGGCGACTGCAAGGACCACGGCCGACAGCAGCGCGGTGAGGGTCAATCCCCCCAGCATCCCGAGGAGGGCCACCGTGGTCTTCCGAGAGAAGCCGTGCGCCAGGTACAGGGCGAAGAAGGCGATCGTCGCCGCTCCGACGACGGCCACCATCACCGGGGACCGTCCGTCGAGGATGGCCGGGAGCACGAAGGCCATGAGCACCACGACCGAGGCGACCAACCCGCCGCGGGCAGCGGCGCCCCGATATCGGCCGAGGGCGATGACGGCGAGGGCGAAGATGCCGGCCACCCACCACAGCACGGATCGGCGTTCGAAATCGGCGAACTGGTACTGGATGGGGATCGATGACGGTGCAACACCGATGACCTCGAGCACCGACGCATCGTCCGGCGCAAAGGTGATCGACACCTCGTCGCCGGGCATGAGAGACGAGGCAAACGACCCGGCGCCGATCTCGTGGAGTACCAGTGCCCCGTCGTACTCACCGCCGGTGATGCGGATCTCCAGTAGGAGGCAGCGCTGGGTGGCGTCTCGAGCGCACTCGACTGCGGTGATCCCTTCGACGAGACCATCGGGCGGGATGTACGACAGGACTGCGGTGGTGCCTGCGCGAAGTTCCTCTGGGGTCACCCCGCCGACCGGCAGCTCCTGGGTGTAGACGGCGCCTGCGTCGGGCCCTTCGAGCAGCTCGAACACGGCGAGCTTGCATTCCTGGTCAGGGGCTACCGAACAGGGTTGCTCGACGACCGATGTGATGTCGGCCCGGTAGAACTCCGTGGGGATGCCGAGCACGGCGAGCTCCTGGGAGTAGGTGTCACGCGCCTCGCCCGTGGGCCGCAAGACGATCAATCCCACGAGGACGACCACGGCGGCGACTGCAGCAACGATCTCGGGCCACCCGAGGCGGGGTCCGCTCTTGTCGGGGGGTGCCGTGTAGTCGAGCCACTCCTGGATCTCGGCGTCGTCGCTCACACCGTGACGGTAGGCCACGACACGGATTGGTCGGTGGAACCACGGCCGGATCTGGAGCGTCTGATGTGTGGGAAGAAACACAGATCGTCCACACGGGATCCACACAAGCGGTTCGTACCTTGATTCTCAGGACATAGGCTTCTGAGAAGGAGAAGACATGAAGACCAGAACGAAAGTCGCCATCGCTGCACTGGCTGCCCTGGTGGTGGCGTTGTCGGCGACCGCAGTGGCGTCGGCGCAATCAGCCGACACCACGCTGAAGACGGCTGAGACCGGGGTCGCCAAGGCCGCGGTCGTTTCCAAGACCAGCGTCGCCAAGGCGGGCTCCCTCGAGCCGGGTGTCGTCAAGGGTATGGCCGTTCTTGGCACCGCCGACGATGCGGGCGAGTCGTTGGTTGTCGAAGACGGCTGCATCGACCTCCACGACGACTCCTTCTTCGATGAGGAGCTCTCACAGGAGGAGATCGACGAGGTCAACGCCGAGTCTGCCGCCCTTGCCGCTGCCTTCGATGCCGCCGGGATCTCCTACGAGATGGTGACCGAGGACATCGGGTTCACGTTTGTCGAATGGGACTGGGAAGACGACGCCGCCAACGAGGTTGCCGAACAAGTCTTCAAGGATCTCTACGGCGACGAAGAGTGGTTCGATGAGGAGCTTCCCCAGGACGTGATCGATGAGATCAACGCCGAGGGTGCCGCGCTCGCCGCTGCCTTCGACGCGGCCGGTGTCTCCTACGAGATGGTGACCGAGGACATCGGCATCACCTATCCGGAGTGGGATTGGGAGGACGAGGCCGCCGAGGCCGTGGCCGACGAGTTCTACAAGGACCTGTACGGCGACGAGGAGTGGTTCGACGAGGAGCTGCCCCAAGAGGTGATCGATGAGATCAACGCCGAGGGTGCCGCTCTCGCCGCTGCCTTCGACGCTGCGGGCGTCTCCTACGAGATGGTCACCGACGAGATGGGCGTCACCTATCCCGAGTGGGACTGGGAGGACGACGCTGCCAAAGACGTGGTCGATCAGTTCTACGCCGACCTGGGCTGGGACGACGAGTTCATCGAGTGCTTCGAGGAGCTGCCCCAGGAGATCATCGATGAGATCAACGCCGAGGGTGCGGCCCTCGCCGAGGCTTTCGACGCTGCTGGAATCTCCTATGAGCTGGTCACCGACGAGTCCGGGGTCACCTATCCCGAGTGGGACTGGAAAGACGACGCCGCCAACGAGGTGGCAGACCAGTTCTTCACCGACCTCTACGGCGAATGGGAAGACGACTTCGAGTTTGACTTCGAGCTGCCCGAAGAGGTGGTCGATGAGATCAACGCCGAAGGTGCTGCCCTGGCTGAGGCCTTCGACGCCGCCGGTGTCGAGTACGAGATGATCACGGACGAGTCGGGCGTCACCTATCCCGAGTGGGACTGGGACGACGAGGCTGCCAACGACATCGCCAAGGAGTTCTTCGGGGACATGGTCTTCGACTTCGTCGGTGAGCTCGACTTCGACGACCTCGACCTTGACGAACTCGGAGACTTCGACTTCGGCAAGGTCTTCTCCGGCGTCGTTGAGATCGACGCCTGAGAGACCACGATTGGGCCGGCCCGCAGGGACGTGGGCCGGCCCCCTGTACTCTCGACTGCCGATGACAGCCCGCATCCTCATCGCCGAGGACGACGCCAAACAGGCCGAGCTGATCCGTCTCTATCTGGAACGAGACGGTCACTCGGTCGTCGTTGCGTCCGACGGGCGCCGAGCGCTCGAGGCGGCCCGTGAGCTCGACCCGGACCTCATCGTCCTCGACATCATGCTCCCCGGTGTCGACGGACTCGACATCGCCCGCATCATCCGCCAGGACTCCACGGTGCCGATCATGATGGTGACGGCCCGCTCCAGCGAGGACGACAAGCTGCTCGGTCTCGACCTCGGGGCCGACGATTACATCACCAAGCCGTTCAGCCCGCGTGAGCTGGCGGCCCGGGTGCGGGCGCTGCTGCGGCGCTCCGGCATCGTCGCCTCCGAGACCGCGACCCTGGTCGTGGGTGAGCTCGAGCTGGACCGCAACCGCCACGAGGTCCGCCGTGACGGCGAGCGCGTGGAGTGCACCCCCAAGGAG
>JABDIW010000351.1 GCA_013003515.1 Acidimicrobiia bacterium | reverse complement strand
TCGCGGTGCACGATGTTCTGGCGGTGCGCCGCCTCGAGACCGCGGCAGATGCCCTTGAGCTCGCGGACCAGACCCAGCTTGAGCCGGTCCTCGAGACGGTTGAGATCGCCGAGCACCTGGCTGACCGTGGAGAAGCGGTCGGCGGGGTCGACCTCGAGGCATTTGAGCACCAGCGGGTCGACGTCCGAGGGCACCTCGTTGTTGATCTGGCTCGGCAGGCTGAACCGGCCCACCGGCACGCGCCCGGTGAGCATCTCGTAGAGGGTGACGCCCAGCGAGTAGATGTCGGCGCGGTGGTCGGCCTCCACCACGTTGGTGGCCTGCTCGGGCGCCATGTAGTGCAGGCTGCCGAGGGAGACCTCGGAGGTCGACAGGGTGCCCTGCTGGCGGGAGATCTCCTCCACCCGGCTGATGCCGAAATCGGCCAGCTTGATCACCGACAGGTCCTCGGAGACCAGCACGTTGCGCGGGTTGAGGTCGCGGTGCACGATGTTCTGGCGGTGCGCCGCCTCGAGACCGCGGCAGATGCCCTTGGCCACCCGGAAGACCTCGTGCAGCGACAGCCGGCGCTGGCTCATGATGGCGTCGAGCGAGGTGCCCGGCACGTACTCCATGACGAAGTAGAGCAGGTCCTCTTCCCGGTCCTTGTCGATGATCTGCACCACGTTGGGGTGGTTGAGCAGCGCCACCGCCTGGGCCTCGCGCTCGAACCGCTCGACCCGGGCCTCGTCCTCCAGGAACTCGGCGGGCAGGACCTTGATCGCCACCAGTCGGTTGAGCGACGGCTGCACCGCCTTGTAGACCTGGCCCATGGCTCCCTTGCCGAGGAGCCCGAGCACCTCGTAGGGACCGATGCGGCGTGGCGCGTCAGCTGTCATCGGCCTCGAAGACGATCACGGTATCACCGAGATCGATGCGGTCGAAGTCCCTCAAGACCTGGCATTCCACCCGCTCGCCGTTGATCACGGTGCCGTTGTGGCTGCCCAGATCCGTCAGCTCGTAGACCCCGTCGCGCCACTC
>JABDIW010000398.1 GCA_013003515.1 Acidimicrobiia bacterium | reverse complement strand
GCGTGTGCACGGTGTACGTCCACGTGGACACCGTCACGGTGCGCAAGGGAGACGTCGTGGCCCAGGGCCAGCAGATCGCAACCTCTGGCAACACCGGCACCGGCGGGAACGCACATCTCCACTTCGCCGTCGACAACTGCGCCTGGCAGTCTCTGCCCAGCAGCTTCGTGGAGGCCGGCGTGCCGCTGTCTTCACGGATGGTGACGTCTGCCAACCCAACCTCGAGCCCGCCGCCGCTCGTCGTCAATCCGGTGGATGTCGGGCAGGTTGTGGCCGTGGCCATCGATCCCGCCTACGCAGGCGGTGCCTCGGTCTCCAGGATGTCGCTCAGGGTCGACTTCGACGATGGAGTACTCGACTACATCTCGGCGTCGAGCAACCCGAATGGTGGAGGCTTTGGATTCCTCAGGTGGAACGACATCGCTCCCGGAGAGACGATGTATGTGTCGTTCGTCACGACAGATCCTGGCTCGGGGTCGGCGTTGACGGCGACCGTCGTTGTGTACACCGATCCCGATGGCGCCGGTCCTTTGCCGGAGATCGAGGTCACGTCCGGCGCCGACGGCGTCAGCTGGGAGATCACGGCGCCACCCGAGCCCGAGCACCTCGTGGGCACGGTGTATCACGACCTCGACGGTGACGGCCTTCGCGACATCACCGATCCGCCTCTCGCCGGTGTCACGGTTGAAGCGTGGTACGACGACGGGGACGGTCAGTTCGAGCCCAACGTCGATGATTACCTCTCGACGTCTGTCACGACCGATGAGTTCGGACAGTACGACCTCGAGGTCCCGCCCGGACTTCCGTTTTGGGTGGTCCCGGGCGGAGACGAGATCGACGGTGCCCTGGCTACCAATGGCACAGCGACCCTCGATACCGGCGACGCGCTGACTTTGGGGTACGCATGGCCATCGGTGCAGATCATCGCCGTCGCCGAAGACCGCCCTGACGGCGCCGCGTTGATCCTCCCCGGTCCGTATCCGGTGACGGTTACGTTCAACTACACGGTCCGCAACACCGGTGAGACGGCCCTGCGCGATCTCATCGTCTCCGACGATGTTGGGACGCCTCTGGACACCGGTGACGATGCGGTGGTCTGCTCGCTTGCCGGTCCGTTGCCGGCAGGAGCCGAGACGACCTGCTCGCTCACCCGGTCGGTCGACGGCCCCGGGGTGAGCATCGCTCAGGTCACTGCGACTCCGACGGGCTGGGCGCCGGACGCCACCGGACCGGCAGTCGGCGACAGCGACGCAGCGGAGATCCAGCGGCTTGCCGATGGCACCAACCCCGACCTGCGTGCGGACGTGTGCGGCTCTGACATCGTGTTGGTCCTCGACGAATCCGGTTCGGTGAATCGCTGGCGGACGACGTTCACGCAGGCTGCTCGCAACTTCATCGCGGGTGTCGTCGACACCGGCACGCGTGTCGCAGTCGTCGAGTTCTCGACCACGGCGACACTCGTTGTCCCCTACACAGAAGTCACATCGGGCGGGCTGGGCACCATCAGCACGGTCTTCGATCCATACCTCGACACCGGGTACTACCCGAACGGGTTCACCAACTGGAAGGGCGCGCTCGAGGTGGTGCGGGATGAGATGACCTCGCCGTCAACGGTGTTCTTCGTGACAGACGGCAATCCCAACATCCTGGACAGCGCGTGGGTCTCGGAGACTTCGGCGACCGAGGGCGCCGCGGCCGTCGCAGACAACCTCAAGGCGCAGGGTGTGCACATGTTCGCCGTCGCCGTCGGCCGATCGCCCGACATCGAGTTCGTCGAAGCGATCAGCGGGCCCGATCGCTATCCGGGCGCAGACTTCGGTTCGGCAGATTACGCAGCTTCCATTCGCATCGACCTCCTCGACGAGATGATGACGGACTACGGATCGCAGGTCTGCACACCCTGAACCTCTGGTTGAGGCTCGAGAGTGGTTCGACCCGGTTCCGACCTCACTAGTCCATTCCCTGTCATCTGATGGGCCGGAGTCGGCCAAATCCAGGGAATCGGCGCACCAAACGTAGCGGTCTAGTCAGGACGGGGATAGCCTGAGTAGCACTGTGCTCGTGACAGTTCGCGCCTTGAGGGAGGAGCGCGGGGGTAAGGGTGGCCTTGTGCCACCAGGGAGGCAACAACGCCTCTAGGGGGCGTCATCGCACGCACCCGGGGGCCTGGGGGTAGAGATGAATCTCTCGTTCCGTCGACGGTTTGTGACACTTCTGTCGACACTTGCATTGGCCACATCGGTGATGGCGTCCGGCGCCATACCTGGCAGCGTCCAGTCCGCGAATGCGGCGACTCCTGCTGCGAATCCTGATTTTGGGGGTTCGTGTGGGACTGATGTGATTTTGGTTTTGGATGAGTCTGGGACGATTTACGCCGAGGGTGCGACTGATGAGGTTGTGGCTGGTGCGTCTGCGTTTTTGGAGTCGTTGGTTGGTACT
>JABDIW010000339.1 GCA_013003515.1 Acidimicrobiia bacterium | reverse complement strand
ATGAGGACAATGATGTTGTCCGACGCGTCTCCCACCGTCGAGCGGAAGCGCTGACCATTGTGGCCGCACTGGCGATGGGCAACACCGCGGGCGGAACACCTCAGCCACTCGTTCATCTGGTGATGAGCGAGAAGGTGGCCGAGGACACGCTCGCCCGGCTCAATGAACCATCCTCCGAGCCGCTGCCGCTGAACTACGACGATGTCGACGGTCGGTGCGAGCTCATCGACGGCACGCCGGTTCATCCTCGCCTGGCACTCGTGTTGCTTGCTACTGCGAAGTTGCGGAGGCAAGTACTGGCGGGCAAGTCCCGCACCCTCGACCTGGGGACGACAACACCTCTGTTCCCAAAGTGGATGAAAGAAGCCGTCCTGGTCGAGGCCCGCGGCCAGTGTGCTGCGGCCGGATGTGATGCTCCCTTCGCCTGGATGCACGCCGATCATCGCGAACCCCGCAGCAAGGGTGGACGCACGTCGATGGAGAACATCGACCCCCTCTGCGACCCCGACAACAAATTCAAACGGGATCGCTCACCACTGCCGGAGAAGAAGTCTTCCCGGCGATGGAACCCCGAGATCGTGCCCGACGTACAAGACTCATGAACATGACGCGCATCATGGTTGGGTTGGCACTGATTCTTGGATTGACGGCGTGTGGATCCGGACCACCGTCACAATTCGGCGACAGCGCGCCGTTCGGGAGCAACGACGACCAGTGCGCGAGCGCGAATCTGCGGAACGAGGCGGATGATGAACAGGTGCTCGACGTCGCAATCGAATGCCTGCGCACGGAGTACGAGGCAGGACGACCGGTGACGGTCGATGTCGACATACCTACCGTCGAGGGCGACCCGATCTTTCGGCGCTACCACGTCACAGGCGAGTTCATTCTGATCGTCGACGACAGCCGGGCCGACGAGTACGGGCAGGGCATCGTGCGCGCCCGAACCTGCGAGACGCTGGAGTTCGGCGACGGGATGCCCGAAGGCACCGACTGCGACAGTGTCAACCATCCGGGGTTCCCCGAGGCCAACTAGCGTCGGGCCATGACCATCTACGACGCGTCTCCGTATCTCGCCGGCAACTACGCACCTGTTACTGAAGAGGCGACGGCGTTTGATCTCAAGGTGA
>JABDIW010000036.1 GCA_013003515.1 Acidimicrobiia bacterium | reverse complement strand
GACGTCGAGGCCGCCCGCGCCGAGCGCCAGCGCGCTTGCCTGGCGGCAGACCAGGCGCGGCGCGAGTACGAGCGCGCCCGGCAATTGGCCGCCGAGAGCATCATGTCGGAGGATCTGCTCGAGAAGGCCGAGAGCGCACGCGATACCTCGAGCGCCGCCTGCAAGGCGGCCGAGGCCCAAGAGGCTCGGTTTGCCGCGGCGGTCAACCTCGCCCGAGTCGAGCGCCGCAAGACGACGCTGATCGCTCCGTTTGATGGCATCATCGCCGAACTGTCCGTCGAGGTCGGAGAATGGACGACGCCGTCGCCCCCTGGGCTGCCGATTCCCGCGGTGCTCGACATTCTCGATCCATCATCGATCTTCATTTCCGCGCCGATGGACGAGGTCGACTCGGCGTCGATCCGGGCAGACCTTCCGGTGAGAGTCACCGTCGACTCGCATCGCGGCGAGGAGTTCCCGGGCATGGTGACCCGCGTCGCGCCGTACGTCCTCGACCTGGTGGAGCAGAATCGAACAGTCGAGGTCGAGGTCGAGCTCGAGAACGCGGAGTTTGCCGCCACCCTTCTCCCCGGCACATCGGCCGACATCGAGGTGATTCTCGAGGAGCGAACGGACGTCCTCCGCATTCCCACCGGAGCGCTGATGGAGGACAACCGCGTGCTCGTGCTGGTCGACGGCGTCCTGGAGGAGCGTCAGCTCGAGATCGGGCTTCGCAACTGGAATTTCACCGAGGCTCGCTCAGGGCTTTCCGACGGAGACAAGGTCGTGATCTCTCTCGACCGAGTAGAGGTCGCCGACGGCGCCGAAGCCGTCGAGGCGGGCGAGGACGAAGAGTAGCCAGGCCGTGACCGACCGCGACGCCTCCGCGCCCGTCATCAGCCTCGACAAGATCAGTCGGACCTTTCAGGTCGGTGATGAAGAGGTTCATGCCCTCGTCGATGCCAGCGAGGAGATCCAGCCCGGAGAGCACGTGGCCATCATGGGGCCTTCCGGTTCGGGCAAGTCGACGCTCCTCAACATCCTGGGTTGCCTCGATCGACCGACCTCGGGCAGTTATCTCCTCAACAGTCGCAACGTAGGCAACCTCGACTCGAGGGCCCTGACCGAGATCCGCCGACATCAGATCGGCTTCGTCTTCCAGTTCTTCCATCTCATCCCTCGCCTGACGGCGTTCGGCAACGTCGAGCTGCCGCTCATCTTCGCCGGTGTCCACCGCGCCGAGAGGAAGCGCCGGGTCGCGGAAGCGGTCGAGGCGGTCGGCCTCACGCGCCGCGCCGACCACCGGCCCGAGCAGCTCTCGGGAGGCGAGCGTCAGCGCATCGCCCTGGCCCGGGCGACCATCATGCAGCCGTCGATCCTGCTGGCTGACGAGCCCACCGGCAACCTGGATTCGAAATCGGGCGCAGTCGTCCTCGATCTCCTCGAGACGCTCAACACTAATGGATTGACCCTCCTCGTGGTGACTCACGATCCCAAGGTGGCGCAGCGCGCCGACCGCATCATCGTGCTGGTCGACGGCCGCATCGCCAAGCGGGTACCAGGAGACCAGATCAACGAGGTCCTCGCCATCCTCACCGAGGAATGACTGTGGGCGGCATCTCCTCCGGCGAATCCGCCGCCAGCACCCGGTCGCAGACGATGAGCTGGCTCGACTTGCTGCGCTTCGCCAGCGGCGGCTTGCGAGGCCACATCCTGCGCACGGCGCTGAGCCTCCTGGGCGTGGCCATTGGCGTGGCAGCGGTGGTGATCCTCACCGCCCTCGGCGAAGGGGCCAAGGGCTACGTCGTCGAGCAGTTCGCATCCCTCGGCACCAACATAATCATCGTCCTGCCGGGCAAGACCGAGACCACCGGCACCTTCGGGATCGGCGGCGTCCCCAACGACCTGACCCTCGAGGATACCGAGGCCATCCAACGCACGATCTCGCAGGCGCAGTACGTATCGCCCATCGTTGCCGGCACCGAGGAGCTGGCGTTTGGCGAACGGCGACGGCAGCTCGCAGTGCTGGGCACCACCAGCGAGATGCGGCTCGCCCGGGGCCTGGAGATTGGCACCGGCGAGTTCCTGCCCGAAGAGGAGATGTTCCGCTCGTCGTCGGTTATCGTCCTCGGCCACAAGGCGGCGCGCGAGCTGTTCGGCGAGCGCGATCCCGTCGGCGAGATCGTGCGCCTCGGCGGCTGGCGCATGCGCGTCATCGGCACGCTAGCCGAGCAGGGCACCAAGATGGGGGTCAACTTCGACGACGTCGCCATCATCCCGGTCAAGACCGGCATGAAGATGCTCAACCGCTCGAGTCTTTTTCGCATCATCATCCGCGTCCACGCCCACTCCGACATGCAGCAGGCCAAGCAGCAGATCCTCGACTTGTTAGTAGAGCGTCACGAGGAAGAGGACGTCACCATTCTCACCCAGGATGCCGTCATCACCACCTTCGGCGACATCCTCACGACCCTCACCCTCGTCGTCGCGGCGATTGGCGCCATCTCGCTCTCGGTCGCCGGCATCGGCATCATGAACCTGATGCTGGTCTCGATCTCGGAACGCACTCGAGAGGTGGGCCTGCTCAAGGCCGTCGGCGCCTCGCGGGGCCAGATTCTCGGCGCCTTCCTCTGCGAAGCGGCCTTCATCTCGACCGCCGGCGGCCTCATCGGCCTCGGCGTCGGCTGGATCGGCGTCAGGATCCTCGTCCAGGTCTTCCCCGCCCTGCCGGCGACGCCACCAACCTGGGCGGTCATCACCGCCCTCGTCGTGTCGGTGGGCGTCGGCGTGATCTTCGGATTCCTGCCGGCGCGGCGGGCGACCCGACTCGACCCGGTCGCGGCATTGGGCCACCACTGATACACCATGAAGCGGATAGCCCACTAAACAAATGATCGACCTTCTCAAGCTCGCACTCAGAGCCATCACCGGCCACCGCCTACGGTCGGTGCTGTCGATGATCGGCATCGCCATCGGCATCGCCTCGGTGATCCTGCTGACCTCGCTCGGAGAGGGCACTCGCCGCTACATGGTCGACCAGTTTTCGCAGTTCGGAACCAACATCATCGGCATCAACCCTGGCAAGGCTGACACGGTGGGAATCCCCGGCATCTTTGGCGGCACCACCCAGAAGCTCACCATCGACGACAACGAAGCCCTTTATCGCATCCCGGGAGTCGAGGAAGTCGCTCCGTTCGTTTTCGGAATGGCGCGCGTCGAGGCCGACGGCCGCGGCCGCAGCGTCTTCGTCTATGGGGTGACGCCTGAGTTCGAGACGGTG
Organism: Acidimicrobiia bacterium; assembly: GCA_013003515.1. GTDB lineage: Bacteria > Actinomycetota > Acidimicrobiia > Spongiisociales > UBA5794 > JABDIW01. The sequence continues at coordinate 487 of JABDIW010000036.1, read as the reverse complement.
TGGAAGTGGAGAGTGCGCTCGGGGTCGATCTGGCCTGGCAACGACCCACGCCAAGGCTTTCAGCTCGCCATTCTCGGTACCAAAGTGAAGACCGAGATCTTCGGAGAGGAGAACGCCCTCGGCCGCTTCGTCAAGATCGCCGGCAGCCGTTTCCGGGTCGTCGGCATCATGGAGCCCAAGGGGCAGATGCTCGGATTCGACCTCGACGACGCGGCGTTCATCCCGCTGGCCACGGCCATGAAGGTCTTCAACCTCGACGAGCTCAACGAGATCGACCTGACCTTCTCTCACTCGCGCGAGTCCGATGCGGTGGTCCGCGACATCACCGCGCTGCTCACCGAGCGTCACGACGGCAAGGAAGACTTCACCATCACCACGCAAGAGCAGATGCTCGACGTTTTCGGCAACATCATGGACATCGTCACCATGGCGGTGGGAGCCATCGCCGGGGTCTCGCTGGTCGTCGGCGCCATCGGCATCCTCACGA
>JABDIW010000264.1 GCA_013003515.1 Acidimicrobiia bacterium | reverse complement strand
CTCGAACAGCGCCTTGAAGTTGCCGAGACCGAAGCCACGTGAACCGTGCCTCTCGATGACCTCGTAGAAGACCGTGGGTCGTTCCTGCACGTTCTCTGTGAACAACTGGAGCAGGTATCCCTCGTCGTCCTGGTCGACCAGCACTCCCAGACGAGCCAGCTCGTCGATGTCGGCGTCGATCGTCGACCAGTCGAGCCGCTCCCGCAGGTCCTCGTAATAGGTATCGGGCACCTCGAGGAACTTCACCCCGGCGTCGCGCATCGCGCTGACCGTGGCGACGATGTCGTCTGTCGCCAGTGCCATGTGCTGCACGCCGGGAGCGTGATAGAAGTCCAGGTACTCCTCGATCTGGGACTTCTTCTTGCCATCGGCAGGCTCGTTGATGGGCAGCTTGATGCGGCCTTCCCCGTCCCACAGAACCTTGGACATCAACGCCGTGTAGTCCGTGGAGATCGCCTCGTCGTCGAAGTGGTGAAGCTGGGTGAAGCCCATCACCTGTGCATAGAACCCGGCCCATTCGTCCATGGCGCCCAGCTCGACGTTGCACACCACGTGGTCCACATACCGCAGACCCATCGACGACGCCGGGGGCCGGTCAGCGACGGACCGATAGCCCGGCATGAAGAGACCGTCGTACTCGGAACGTTCGACAAACGTGTGGATGGTGTCGCCGTAGGCGTGGATGGCGGACACCACGATGCGGCCGTGCTCGTCCTCGAGCACCTCGGGCTTGCGACTCCCGGTGGCTCCCCGCTCCAGAGCGACCTCGAACGCCTGCTCGGCGTCGGGCACGGTGAAAGCAACGTCCTTGACGCCGTCGCCGTGGTTGTGGTGATGCTCGGTGACCTCGTGACCGGGATGGAGGCCGGCGGTCAGCACGAACCGGAGGTCGTTCTGTTGCAGGACGTAACTCGCACGATCCCTCACGCCCGTCTCAGGGCCGGCATATCCGACGATGTCGAACCCGAAGGCAGTGCGGTAGTAGTGGGCCGCCTGGAGCGCGTTCCCCACGTAGAACTCGATGTAGTCGTATCCCTTGAGCGGCATCAGATCCGTCATCGTCCCTCCTCGGCAGCCGGTGTGACCCGAAGGCTACCGATGTCGAGGCACCGAGCACCGGGCAGCACACCGCCGGCCTCAACTAGCTTGACCGCACACCGGGGAGGAGCCGTCATGGGCGATGTGGAGTACCAGTCGGGGTTTGGCAACGAGTTCGCCTCCGAGGCCGTCCCCGGAGCGCTCCCTGTCGGCCAGAACAACCCTCAGAA
>JABDIW010000247.1 GCA_013003515.1 Acidimicrobiia bacterium | reverse complement strand
GTGCCAGTGAGGCCGACGTGCCCCACGACGTGTTCTGGGGCGAGACCGGTCCGGGCGAGCATGTGCTCGTGTGGTCCGAGTACGGATCGGCCGAGGCCTACGCCAACGAGGCGGGCCAGTTCGAACTAGGGGTGGAGTTCCCCGAGGCCCCGTACGGTGTCACATTCGCGGTCAAGGTCAAGTCGATGGGCCAGAAGATCTGGTTCGAGTTCACCAGTTATGCCAACCCGCCTGAAGGAGGAGGAGAGGGCGCCTAGCCCCGTCCGAGGAATTCCGGGGGGAATTGATGGGCCCGCCTTTTCGGAGGCGGGCTCCATCGCGTGATCAGGGCTTGGGGGAGGGGAACCGGCGTTCGTGCACCACTCGATGGTGGGATCGGCACAACAGAACGAGGTTGTCGAGCGTGGTTTCACCACCGTCAACCCAATGGATGACGTGGTGGGCGTCGCACCACGGTGCCGGGCGATCGCACCCGTCGAACCGGCACCCATTGTCATCCGGACGGCACCGAGTTGTGGACGGTGAAGGACAACACGAGCTAGCTCCCGAGCCAGACTGGAGACCGGCCTCCTCCCGGCCGGTCTCCGTCGCGTGCGAGGTAGGTTGCCTTCATGCGTCTGCTTGTCATCGGGGGAACTCGCTTCATCGGATTGAGCGCCGTCAATCATTTCGTGGCGGCCGGGCACGACGTGATCGTGTTCAATCGAGGCGAGACCGAGGTCGATCTCCCCGCAGGAGTCGAACGGATCACCGGTGACCTGTGGCATCTGTCCGACCACGCAACCGAGTTGGAAGCTCTCTCCCCCGACGCCGTCGTCCACATGATGCTGCTGACCGGCAAACAGACGCAGCACACCGTCGAGGTTCTCGCCGGTGTCACCGACCGGCTGGTGGCGATCAGCAGCGGGGACGTTTACCGGATGTATGCCCGGATCAACGGCACCGAGCCTGGTCCAGCAGATCCCACGCCGGTGGATGAAGACGGCCCGTTGCGCGAGCGCCACTACCCCTACCGTGACATGGCAGAGGGTCCCGACGACTACCGCTACGACTACGACAAGATCGAAGTGGAAACGGCGGCGACAGAGTCCGATCTGGCCACCACGATCATGAGGCTGCCGATGGTGTACGGGCCCCGCGACTATCAACGGCGGTTGTGGTCGTACCACAAGCGGATGGCCGACGGCCGGCCCGCCATCTTGCTCGACACGCGACTCACCGATTGGCGGGCGAGCCGCTGTTTCGTCGACGACGCCGGACACGCTATTGCGCGGGCGGCGACAAGTCCATCCGCGAGTGATCGCATCTACAACGTGGCGGAGCACCCTGCCCCGACGGAACTGGAGTGGGTGCAAATGATCGGTGAGGTCGCCGGTTGGGAAGGCGACATCGTTCCGGTCGAGCCGGACCTTCTCCCCGAGCCCCTCCAAACCGACCCGCGAGGGCAGGACCTCTACATGGACT
>JABDIW010000245.1 GCA_013003515.1 Acidimicrobiia bacterium | reverse complement strand
CTCGTTGTTGCCGGCTTTCTGACCGTTCCGGTCGGTGTCGCCACAGGTTTGATCAGCTGAGCGAGGAGACGCATGCAACTCGACGCCAAGATTCCGTCCGGTCCCCTCGCCGACAAGTGGGACAACCACCGCTTCGACATCCGGCTGGTCAACCCGTCGAACAAGCGGAAGTACGACATCATCGTGGTGGGCACCGGGCTCGCCGGCGCGGGCGCAGCCGCCACGCTCGGGGAGCTCGGCTACAACGTCAAGGCGTTCACCTATCACGACTCGGCACGGCGGGCACATTCGATCGCCGCCCAAGGTGGGATCAACGCCGCCAAGAACTACCGCAACGACGGCGACTCGATCTTCCGCCTCTTCTACGACACCATCAAGGGCGGCGACTACCGCTCCCGTGAGGCCAACGTCTACCGCCTCGCCCAGGTCTCCAACGAGATCATCGACCAGTGCGCCGCACAGGGTGTGCCCTTCGCCAGGGAATACGGCGGCCTGCTCGACAACCGCTCCTTCGGTGGAGCCCAGGTGTCCCGCACCTTCTATGCCAGAGGGCAGACCGGCCAGCAGCTCCTGCTCGGCGCCTACCAGGGGTTGATGCGCCAGGTGAACGCCGGAACCGTCGAGCTCCACACCCGCACCGAGATGCTCGACGTGGTCGTCAAGGACGGCCACGCCGCCGGCATCGTCACCCGAGATCTCGTCACAGGTGAGATCGAGTCCCACTCGGCGCACGCAGTCCTGCTGGCCACCGGCGGGTACTCGAATGTCTTCTATCTGTCCACGATGGCGATGAAGTCCAACGTGACGGCGGCATGGCGCGCCCACCGCAAGGGAGCCCTGTTCGCCAACCCGTCGTTCACCCAGATCCACCCGACCTGCATCCCTGCCAGTGACGAGTTCCAGTCGAAGCTGACGCTCATGTCGGAGTCGTTGCGCAACGACGGCCGCATCTGGGTGCCGACCAAGGGAGAGGATCCTCGGGCAGCCGGGGACATCCCCGAAGACGAGCGCGACTACTACCTGGAGCGCATCTACCCATCGTTCGGCAACCTGGCCCCCCGCGACGTCAGCTCGAGGGCCGCCATGCGGATGCTCGACCAGGGACTCGGTGTCGGACCGCTCCACAACGGTGTGTATCTCGACTTCCGCGATGCCATCGGCCGGCTCGGCAAGGAGACCATCGAAGCCCGCTACGGGAACCTCTTCGAGATGTACCACCGCATCACCGACGAGGACCCGTATAGCCAACCGATGCGCATCTACCCGGCCCCTCACTACACGATGGGCGGGTTGTGGGTGGACTACAACCTGATGACGAACATCCCCGGCCTCTATGCCCTCGGCGAGGCGAACTTCTCCGACCATGGCGCCAACCGGCTCGGGGCATCGGCCCTGATGCAGGGCCTGGCAGACGGCTACTTCGTCATCTCGTACACCGTCGCCGACTACCTGGCCGACTATCTCAACGTCACCCCGGTGCCGACCGACGACCCCGTGTTCAAGCAGGCGGAGGCCGAGGCCAAGGACCGTCTCTCCCGGTTCCTGTCGATCAACGGGACCCGCACGGTCGACGACTTCCACCGCGAGCTGGGAAAGATCATGCTCGAGCACTGTGGCATGGCCCGCTCCCGTGCCGGCCTCGAGAAGGCCCTCTCGGAGATCCCGGCGCTCGAGGAGGAGTACTACAAGGACGTGACGGTTCTCGGCGACGACGCCTCGGTCAACGAGACACTCGAGAAGGCCAATCGGCTGGGCGACTTCTTCGAGCTGGCCCGGCTGATGTGTCAGGACGCTCTCGATCGCGACGAGTCCTGTGGGGCCCACTTCCGCGTTGAGTACCAGACCGAAGAGGGCGAGGCCGTGCGCAACGACGAGGAGTGGGCGTTCGTCTCGGCATGGCAATGGCAGGGCAACAACGTCGACGCCAACCGCGTGGCCGAACCACTGGAATTCGAGAATGTCGAGTTGAAGACGAGGAGTTACAAGTAGTGGATGTGACACTTCGCGTTTGGCGGCAGGCCGGACCTGACGCTTCGGGCGAGTTCAAGACGTACGAGGCCACGGACATCTCCGAGGAAGCCTCCTTTCTGGAGATGCTCGACATCGTCAACGAGCGCCTCAACCTGGCCGGCGAGGAACCCATCACGTTCGAGCACGACTGTCGCGAGGGGATCTGTGGCTGCTGTGGCCTGATGATCGACGGACAGGCGCACGGACCCCAGCAGGGAACGGCAACCTGTCAGCTCCACATGAGGAAGTTCGACGATGGCGACACGATCGTCATCGAGCCGTGGAGGGCAACGGCGTTCCCCGTCATCAAGGATCTCATGGTCGACCGGTCGGCGTTCGACGAGATCGTCACCGCCGGTGGCTTCATCTCGGCGCCCACGGGAACTGCACCGGACGCCAACCTCATCCTGGTCCCCAAGGACGCTGCCGAAGCTTCGATGGATGCGGCTGCGTGCATCGGCTGTGCGGCGTGTGTCGCCGCCTGCCCCAACGGGGCCGCTCAGCTGTTCACATCAGCCAAGATCGCCCACCTCAGCCTCCTCCCCCAGGGCCAGCCCGAACGGTGGAGCAGGGTCTCGGCCATGGTCGAGACGATGGAGGAGTACTTCGGTTCGTGTACCAACCACGGGGAGTGCGAGTCGGCGTGCCCCAAGGGCATCTCACTCGACTACATCGCCATGATGAACCGCGACTACCTCAAGGCGATGGTCTACGACCGCCGCCACGCCGGCCAGGAATAGCGGCCCGCAACAGCAGAAAGGCGGCCCGGAGGCCGCCTCTCCAGGTCGGATTGGCCGCCGACGCCTAGTACTCGGTGTCCAGACCGGACAGCGCAGAGGCGAATTCGTTGATCACTGCCTGGTGCATCATCAGCTTGGCCATGTTGCCTGACACCTTGAGTTTGCCCTGCATGAAGGCCATCTGGGTGTTCAGCTCACCCTTGGAAACCGCAGCGGCCGTCTCGTAGTCATTGGCGACCGTGACGTCGGCACCGTCGAGCTCACCAAGTGCCATCTCGGCCGAACCGCCGCCGATGCTCAGGTAGTAGTGGACATCATCACCACCTGTTTCTGTCACCTGGAACTGCAGTCCCATGTCGACGTTGGCAATGGACCCGGAGAATCCGGCATGATCGTTGAGTGCAGCGCCGGCTGCCGAGACCCACTCTTCGGATAGGAACTTGCTCACGGCCTTCCTTTCGTGTCGTAGCGAGGCCCATTGTACCGACGCTCATCGACCTGAAAGGCCACGGTCGCACCCTCTAGAGTGGTGGCCCCTCGACGACCGGTGAGGCGAATGCGAAAGAACTTCGGAGCAGCTGTAGGCACCTTCGGCGCCTTCCTGATGATCGTTTCGGTCGCCTGGGAGTACGCCAGAGTCATCCCCTCCTACCGGTTCCTCGTCGAACCGTGGTCGATGCGAGGATTCGAGATGGTGCACGGGTGGGTGACCCTCGGTATCGGCGTCGCGCTCCTGATCGCCACGCTGTTGGCAGCCCCGGAGGCTGCCACCGAGAGAAGCCGGGCGGTCACAATCACCATCGCCACCGCCGTCATGGGATCGGCTCTGGCATTCATCTTCATCCGCGAGGACTATTCGCTGGAGTTCGATGGAGGCACTGGTCTCATCATCGCCGCCATCTTCGGGCTCGGCACCACTGCCGTCACGATGGCTCTGCTCAAGGATCGAACGCCACTTGCCGGCTCCCAACTCGCCTCCATAGGGCTGTTCCTCGTGCTCTTCGCAGTGCTGGCCTTTGCCGTCTTCCCGGCCCTCGGCGAGGTCACGCTCACCGGAGGGTTGTGGGTGACCATCCTGTTCGGGCTCATCACGATCGTGTCGCTGATCGTGAGGCCCGTTGCCCTCGCTCCCTACCGGATGCTGATCAACGCCTCGATATTCGCCGCCCTCGCCCATCTCCTGTCAGCGGGTGCCATCCGATCGACGCTGTTCGACGAGCAGAACGCCGTGTCCGGCGTCTCGGCGCAGTACAAGGACCTCCAGGTCACGTCGGGGTGGATGATGGGAGTCGTCGGCACGCTGTTCGTCTTCATCGGGGCAGTGTCGTTGTGGGCGCGGCGCCGTGATCAGATCAAGACCAGAGAGCGGGCGGAGAAGCAGCGCGAGGCAGCCCGGCAATCGGCCGCCGAGATCGACGCAGCCCGCAGCGGCTAGCGCACCGGCGACTACAGCTCGATCTGGCGCAGGTCCTCGACCTTTTCCTTCACAGCAACTGCAGCCTCATGGAGAGCAGCGGATTCCGATTCGGTGAGGTCGACCTCGACGACAGCGCTGACACCGTCGGCACCCAAGCGACCCATCACACCCAGATAGACACCCGAGATGCCGTACTCACCATCGACCCAGGCGCACACCGGCATCTCGAGACCCGAGTCCTCGACCACGGCCTGGGCCATCGCCGCGGCCGCAGCGGACGGGGCGTAATAGGCAGAACCGGTCTTCAGCAGCCCCACGATCTCGGCGCCGCCCTTGCGAGTGCGGTCGACCAGATCGTCGATGGTCTCTGCATCCAGCACCTCCGACAACGGCTTGTCCCCGACCCGGCACTGTGAGGGGACGGGCACCATGGTCGCTCCGTGGCTGCCCAGGGTGACGGCCTTCACCGTTTGAATGTCCGCTCCGGTCGTCTCAGAGATGAAGTGAGCAAACCGCGAGCTGTCGAGGATCCCTGCCTGGCCCATGACTCTCTGGCGCGGGAACCCACTCACCTCGGCCGCAAGCGTCGTCATCTGGTCGAGCGGGTTGGTGACCACGATGATCACGGCGTCCGGGGAGTGCTCGACGATCGCTTCCGTCACCTGCTTCACGATGCCGGCGTTGACCTCGAGCAGATCCATGCGACTCATGCCAGGTTTCCTGGGCAGACCGGCGGTGATCACCACGACGTCGGACCCGGCGGTGTCGGCGTAGTCGTTGGTCCCGACGACCTTGGTGCGGTGTCCGACGACGGGGCGGCTCTGATTCATGTCGAGAGCCAGCCCCTGGGGCAATCCCTCGACGATGTCGGTCATGACAACTTCATCGACAATGTCGGCTTCGGCGATGCGCTGGACGGTGGTCGAGCCGTATTTCCCGGCGCCTACGACAGTGACCTTGCTCATGGTGCTCCCTCACGTGACGGTTCTTCTGCGCAGGCTAGAGCACACGGACCGGCGC
>JABDIW010000203.1 GCA_013003515.1 Acidimicrobiia bacterium | reverse complement strand
GTTCCAGATCCCTCAGGTAGAGGTCGGAGAACACCGGGTCGGACGGCCCCCACAGCATCAAGACGGGAACGTCGGCGAGGCGGTCCAAACCGGAGGCGATCCGGGCAAGGTCGTCGAAGCTGGGGTGGGAGGGATCGAGGGGGATGTCGGCGACGAACGCCCCGACGGCTGCCCGTCGCTCCCGGGCCCGGTACGGGGCGAGATAGGCGTCTCGCACCCGGCGGCGCAGGCGGGGCCGCGCCAGCACCGTGGTCCCCCACACGAAGAGCGGACTGCGGACGCACACCCAGTTGATGAAGGGCCGCACCATGCGGATCAACAGCGGAGCCCGGGCTCCGTCGGGTTGGTGCACCGCGGTGTTGGCAATAACCACACCGGCGAGCCGCTCGACGTTGTCGATGGCCCAGCCGAGGGAAATGGCGCCTCCCCAGTCGTGGCCGACAGTGATGATCGGGCTGGTGATGTCGAGCGCATCCACCACCGCACCGAGATCGGCGATCCGTTGCGCCAGACGGCGGGTGGTACCGGTTCGCTCCGAGTACCCCATGTCGAGCTGGTCGACTGCGATGACGCGAACCCCGGGGGGTGCCGAGGCGATCACGTCACGCCAGGTGTACGCCCAGGTGGGGTTGCCGTGGACACACAGCAGGGTCACCTCGGCGTCGACGACCCCGTTGTCGAAGACGTGGAAGGTGTGGCCGGAAGCGGTGACGAGACGCGACCAGGCGGGGTCGAGACCCGGCAGGTCGGTGGGGGGGAGGGTGGCTGGAGCGGTGGGAGCCGGGCTCACCAGACGATTTCGAGCGCCATGGCGTTGATGCCCGATCCCATACCGAGACAGAGGACCCGGTCTCCTGGATTCAGCGACTCCGACTCCTGCGCCAGGGTCAGCGGCACGGCGGCCGGGCCGGTGTTGCCCAGCTTGGGATAGGTGAGGGGCACCCGGTTGACGTCGATGCCGAGCCGCTCGCACAGCATCGAGGTGTGGACTGCCGAGATCTGGTGGATGATGTAGCGGTCCATGTCGAGCCAGTCGTACTCCTCGGCGTCGACCCAGGCGACCTTGGACACGTCGAGACCGGCGTCGAGCAGTGCCCGGGTGTCGGTGCGCATCTGGTCCAGTGTCCCCACACACAGCTTGTGATGGGAGGTGTCGGCCCGGTTGATGCCGCCGATGATCTTGTGGCTCCCCGGGTTGTCGGAGTGGCGGCCCAGCACCATCGCCGCTGCCCCCGACCCGAGGGTGAGGGTGGCGAACTCCGCAAACAGGTCGGCCACGGTGGATTCGGGAGACGACAGGCGCTCCAACGTCTTCTCTTGCGGCTGGCGGCTGCCCTCACCGTCGACGATGAGCGCGTAATCGATCTGGTGGTTGTCGAGCATCATCCCGGCCACCTGCATGGCGTTCATGAAGCCGAGACAGGCGTTGGCCAGGTCGAAGTTGAGACAGGACGTCGGCAAGTCGAGCAGGTGATGCACAGTGACCGCCGACGACGGCTCGAGGCGGTCCCGGCTCACGGATGTGTCGACCAGCAATCCCACCTGGTCGGGCTTGACTCCGGCAGCGGCCAGTGCCTTGCGACCCGCTTCGGCGGCGGCCTCGGTGAACGTGAAGCCTTCGGGCCACCAGCGCCGCTCGGTGATTCCGGCCAGGGACTCGAGGAGGCCCGGCTGGGTCCCGAGACGCTCAAAGGTGGGCATGAGCCGCTCGTCGAACGATGCCGAAGTGACGACCTCGGGGGCGTGGTGGGCGGACACCGACACGATGGCGGTGTCGTTCAGGCTGAATTCGGCATTGCCGGACATAGGAACTCTCTCAGCGGGAAAGGTGAATCATTGCAGCCCGGCCAGCCTACGGCACGCCAAGTGCGTCGCGCAGATCCTGGGAGGTGACTCCGAGCTGGGCGCTTGCTGCGTCGAGGTCGGGTCCCGAGAGCCTAGGCAATGCGATCAGGAAGCCTTGCTCAGCCGCTTCTGGAGGGTAAGCATCTCGGGCATCCCCGGGTTGTCGAGGAGCACGCTCTCGAGGTCGACGAATCCGACCGAGCGATAAAAGGCACGGGTGCGGTCATACGGCTCGTAGTCGACCGACTCGCCCAGGGTCTCCACCTGGAGCACTGGTGCGCCGACGCGTCGTGCGTCGTCCTCAGCCACCTGGATGAGCCTGCGGCCGATGCCGTGACGGTGGTGATCGCCACGCACGGCGATCCACCCGATGTGGCCCAGCTCGGGCGTCGCGGTCCACGTCACGAACCCCACCAGCTCCCCATCGACCTCGGCAACAGCACCGCTCTCCGTCGGGATTTCCGTTGTCATCTCATCGATGCCCTGGTCGTTGAAGAACTCGGGCAGAGAACGAGCCAGGTTCACGGCGGCTTCGTGGTCTGCGGGTGACAAGGGCCGGATGCGGATCTCGGTGGCCATCGCCCTGATGGTACGCCTCCTCTTCGGGGGGTTGTCGACCGGTTCCACGCATTCGGCAGACAGGTGCATCGCTTACCTCCGCTGCGGCGGCGGCGCTTTCCGTCCGTAGGCGGGGTGGACAGCTACGGTCGATCGCATGGATCAGCGACGCACGGTGATGCGCAACTTCGGGCTTGGTCTGGTGCTGGCGTCGCCGGTTGCCGCCTTCGTCTCGTTTGCGGTCTTCTCGATCGTCTTCGGCGAGGAACGGTTCGAGGGGGCAGACGGAGTGACGGGTCTCGGTGTCGCCGTCCTCGCTCTGCCGCTGTTTCTCGGCATCGGCGTCGCAGCGTGGGCTCAATTCGGTGGCCCGGTGCCCACCCGGACGACCGTCGCCATCGGCGCCGGGACACTCGGTGTCCTGTGGGTCGTCCTCGGCGTCTGGTCAGCTGTCGGATCCGGCAGCGACCCATCCATCGGTGGCGGGATCCTCGTCCTCTTCGGCCTCGCCTCACTGGCCACCGGCATCGCCCTGTGGCGCTCGCCGCGCAGCAACTCTCCCCCCAGTCATGGGGGGAGTACCTGAGGGAGCGCAGCGACCGAGGGGGACCCGGTTTGTCTCTCCCCCCATATGTGGGGGGAGTACCCGAGCGAAGCGAGGGGGAGGGGGGAAGCAGTTGTCGACAGGGGGTTGCACGGCTGGGAGACATGTGTTGCCCCCCTACCTCCAGCCTCGGCTTCGCCTCGGCTGCAGGGACCTCCCCCCTTGAAGGGGGGACAGACCCGGGTGTATCTCTCGTCGCTAGCGTTTGAGCCATGGAGCACCCCGAATGGTTTCAGCGGGCGTTGGCGATACCGTTTGACGAAGCGACGGTCGAGGTCGAGGGCACCGATGTCCACTACCTCGACTGGGGAGCACTGGGCAAGCCGGGGCTCGTCCTGGTCCACGGTGGGGCGGCCCACGCCCACTGGTGGGCGTTTCTCGCCCCGTTCTTCACGACCGATTTCCATGTCGTGGCGCTCGATCTGTCTGGACACGGGGACAGCGGACGGCGTGATCGCTACTCCCACGACCTGTGGTCCGAGGAGATCCTCGCCGTCGCCGCCGATGCAGGGTTCCCCGGAGCTCCGGTTGTCGTCGGTCACTCGCTTGGCGGTCTCGTCACCATCAACACCGCGGCTCTCCACGGTGACCGGATGGCCGGGGCGGTCATCGTTGACTCGCCGGTCCGCCGGCCCGACCCGGAGTCCGAGACTGGGGCACGGGGCCGGGCGTTCCGCTCACCGGGCACCTACCCGACGCTCGAGAAGGCTCTCGACCACTTCCGGCTCATCCCGCCGCAACCGTGCGACAACGAGTACATCGTCGAGTACGTCGGCCGGCGCTCACTCCATGAGGTGTCCGACGGATGGACGTGGAAGTTCGATCCTCACCTGTTCACGCACACGCTGGTCCCGATGAACGAGCAGCTGGCATCGGTAGCCACCAGAGTTGCCCTGTTCCGTGGCGAGCACTCGGTTGTCGTCCCGCCCGACACCGCCGAGTACATGTATGAGTTGATGGGGCGGTCGTCGCCGGTGATCTCGATCCCCGACGCCCACCACCACCTGATCCTCGACCAGCCGCTGGCATTTGTCGCCGCGCTCCGCACCCTGCTCGCCGACTGGCACCACTCCGAGCCGATCTCGGCCGCCGATTGAGCTCGTCAGGCCGTTTCGTCGGTCGTGTAGCCGAACCGATGGCGGGCATGGAGAGGTAGGTTGACCAGGTGATCGTTGGTGCCGCCCTCGTCGATTGGATCCCGTCCGTCGGAGCCGTCGTAGTGACGATGGGCATCGTCGTCGGCGGTCGCTACCTGGTTCGTCGCAGCGCCTCGACCGATGGGGGTCCTGGTGCTTTCCGGACCGAACTCGTCACCATCGGGGTCTCGCTCGTCGGCTTGCTCGTTGCGGTTCTCCTGCTTCCCGAGTCGATCGACTCCGAGCTTGCCTTCAGCGCCGTCGGGTTGATACTCACCGGCCTTGTCGCCATCTCGTCCCAGTCCATTGTCGCCAACGCCATGGCGGGGTTGATGCTGCGGTCGGTCCGCGGCTTTGCGGCAGGCGACTTCATCGAGGTCGCCGGGCATATGGGTCGCGTGAGCGAGCGGGGCCTCTTCCACACCGAGATCCAGACACCCGATCGAGATCTCGTGACGCTGCCGAACTCATTGATGGTCAAGGAGCCGGTCCGGGTCGTTCGGAGCTCAGGCACGATCGTCTCGATGTCGGTGTCGCTCGGCTACAACGTCCCGCATGAGGAGGTTCGAGCGATTCTCCGCGAGGCCGGGCTCGAGGCCGACCTCGAGGAGCCTTTCGTTCAGATCGTCGAGCTCAACGACCATTCAATCCAGTATCGGCTCGCCGGATTCCTCGCCGATCCTTCCCTCCTTCTGAGCACTCGTT
>JABDIW010000202.1 GCA_013003515.1 Acidimicrobiia bacterium | reverse complement strand
CCAGGTAGAAGAGCACCTTGTCGAAGTCCTCGAACCCGGCCGGGAAGAGGGGATCGACGAAGATGTACACGTCACCGACGACGTACGCGTCGGCCAGGTCCTCGGCCGGCGTCCGGGACGTCGACGTTGAGTACGACAGGCCGAAGGCGCCGGGAGCCGGAGCGTTCATCACTGTGAAGGTGGCGCTGGCGCTCACCGTCCCGCCGTCGGGCAGGTGGCCGACCGCCTCCATTGTGTGCTCGCCGTCCGCCACGCTGCTCGTATCCCACACCGTCGCCATGGTGAGCAACCCACCGGCGAAGTCGTAGGGAGCCAGATACTCGGTGCGAGCGAGCGCGCCGTCCAGGTAGAAGTCCACCGTGGTGAAGTCCAGCCCCGGATCGATCGGCAGCACGAACGGGTAGATCCGGCCCGACACCGTTGCTCCGATGAGCGACGATGGAGCCGACCGGTCGTTCTCGGTGCTGTACCCGAGGCTGACCGTCCCGCTCAGCTGCAGACCGACGATGACCGGATCATGGTCGGACGAGGAGAACTCGTCGGCCATCGATACCGGCTGGTTGAAGTCGCTCGACCGTTCGGCCGGGTCGACCACGTCGTCGTTGTACTGGAGCACGCGGGGCTCATCGGCATTGATGTGCCAGATGTCGAGTCCCGTCACCTTCTCTTCCAGCGAGGCGGTGGCAAATGCACCGTCCAGCAGGCCCTGGGCGCCGAAGAAGACGAGCGAGTAGCTGTCCTCCTGGGACACGTACTTCTTCACCAGGTTGGTGAGAAGGCCGGCCTCGAGCGTGGCGATGGGGTCTTCCATCGAGTAGCTATTGAAGTCACCGATCACGAGCACGTCGGGGTCGTCGACCGCCGCCATGCGCTCAATGGCGAATTCGAGCACCGCCGCCGCCTGGGCGGTACGGCGGGCGTTGTATGCGCCCTGACCATCGCCCTGGTCCTCATCGAGGCCCTCGGCATTCCGGGAGCTCTTCGACTTGAAGTGGTTGTTGATCACCGTGAACGTATCGCCGTAGGCGACGAACGAATGGGCAATCGCCGGGCGATCGGTCGCAAAGCTCGGATCCTCAG
>JABDIW010000183.1 GCA_013003515.1 Acidimicrobiia bacterium | reverse complement strand
TGGCGTGCTCGCGCAGAGCCCAGCCGATCGCCTTCCTGATGAAGAACTCCTTCTCATGGGAACGGCGGAGACAGAAGTCGAACAGCATGTCGGCGTCGGTCTGTTCACGGTGGCGTAGCTGCGACAGGATCGCCGTCCTTCGCAGCCACATGTCCCGGTCGTCGATCCAAAGCTCCATCGTGATCGCGGTCTGCTCTCGGTGACGCAGCAGGACCATCCCGACGGCATCCGATGCCAGCCAATCGACCAGATCCCACCAGGCCCCTTCCACGATCATCCGCTTGTAGAGCGGCATCGATCCGGGTGAGACGTACTCCCGGTATCTCGTTGCGACGCCGATGGCGCAGTACTTCTCCTCACGATGTGGCAGCGCCCACAGCGACGTGACCACACCGCGGTACTCGGCTCGCGATGTGATGGGGTGCGCCTTCAGAGCTGCGCTCAGGATCCGCTTCCGGTCGGCGCTCTGCACGCCGTAGAAGGGCATGTCCGTCTTCAGGTAGGCGGCCATGGGTCCGGTCTTCTCGACGTCGGCGGCGCCGGCCAGCCCCTCGCTGACGATGGGGACGACGGGATGCATGGTCGGCAGGATATCGACCCACCGGTACACTCCCTCGCCGTGATCCGACGCATCTCCCTCCTGGTCATCCTCGGCCTGCTCGCAGCCGCCTGCAGCTCCGCCGACGAACCAGTCGCAACCACGACGACTCAGGCCCCGACGACCACGGCGGCAACGACCACCACCGCAGCCACGACCACCACGTCGACGACCACCACAACCACCACGATCCCGCTCCCGACCTCACCCCTCAACGGGCTACCCGTTGACGACGAGGCAGCCCTCGACCGTCGCGTCATGGCTGTCAAAGTCGACAACCACTGGAACGCCCGACCCCAATCCGGGCTCCAGGAGGCAGACGCCGTCTACGAGATTCGCGTCGAGGCCGGAATCACCAGGTTCATCGCGCTGTTCCACCACACCGACTCCGGCTACGTCGGGCCCATCCGGTCCGGACGCCCGACCGATCCCACTCTCCTGGTGTACCTCGGGGCAACGTTCATGACGGCGGGCGCCGCAGGCTGGGTCACCAACCTGATCCGGGACCTGGGGACCAACTACCTGTCCAACGAGACGCTGGGAACCCGCCGCATCGCCGCCAGACGCGCCCCCCACAACCTCTACGGCAACACCGTCGAGATGAGAGCCATCGCAGATGCCGCTCCCTATGAGTTCCCCGACGATCCCCCACCGGAGATCTTTCCCTTCGACGACATCGAGCTCGATGGCGAGGAGGCGACGGACATCACTCTCGACTGGGCCGATGGTCACACGGTGAACTGGGAGTGGGATGGCGAGACATACCTGCGTTTCGATCAGGGTGCCGCCCACTCGTGGCTCGGCATCGACGGCGACTCGGACCAGATCGCCTTCGACACCCTGGTCGTGA
>JABDIW010000173.1 GCA_013003515.1 Acidimicrobiia bacterium | reverse complement strand
AGCCGATCCGCCACATGATGCAGTTCTCGACCCCAGCCACGGTGCCTCGCCGAACCTGCATGTACGTGAACGCCTCGGGATTGAGATCCACGTCGGTGCAGACTCGACCGACCAGCTCGCGGGACTTCGGCCCGGCGACGTTGATCGACGTGTATGCGGTGGTGACGGGGGTGCAGTGCACCTGCCAGTCGGGGTGTTCGGTCTGCAACCAGTTCTCCACCCATTCCCACACGCGGGCCGCACCCGAGCTCGTGGTGGTCATGAGGTAGTGCTCTTCCCCGAGTCGGGCGGTGACACCATCGTCCATGACGACGCCGTCTTCAGCACACATCATGCCGTAGCGGACCCCGCCGATCGGCAGCTTCGACCACTTGTTCGTGTAGAGCAGGTTGAGGAGCTTGGGAACATCAGGACCTTGCAGATCCAGCTTGCCGAGTGGGGTCACGTCGATGATGCCTACGTTCTCCCGAACGTTGGTGACCTCAGCGGCAGGATCGCCATAGTGTTCGGGTCGAATCCACGCACCCGCCAGAATCGGCGTGGCGTTGTTGGCTACGTGCCACGGGTGGACCGACGACACCCGCTCGGGTTCGAAGATCCGCCCCGCGAGCGCCCCCAACGTCGGAGGTGCATACGGCGGACGCCACACCGTGGTGCCGACCTCCGCGATCGTCTCACCCCGGGCTTCGGCCAATACGGCGACCGTGTTGACTGTCTCCAGCTTGCCTTGGGCTGGCCCCATCGTTGCCGTCGTGTAGCGCTTCAGCAGCTCGACCGAGTCGTAACCCTCCTTGGTGGCTGACACCAGATCCTTGGAGCCAACGTCTTCGCTGTAATCGACGATTCCGTGGGTGGTCGATCGGTACAGCTCGGGGTGATCTTGGCGGGTGAGCGAGACGCGTTCATCGGTTGGCATCGGCGCGGCGCTCCCGGTCACGGCTGCGGCTCGGGCCGTTGCTGCTTGCAGATGGTGAGCCACAACCGCAGCGCGGCCGGCGGCGAGTGCGCCGGTTTCGCGTCCATGCGCCACGAGCTCCTCTGCGGTACCGTCGCCGACCAACCCGCCCGTGGCCAGCACGTTGTCGGGCATCTGGTGGGGGAAGAAGCGGGCGGCGGCCGGATCGTAGACCGGTCGATCGCCGGCCATGTTGAGGAGGGAGGTCGGAGCGGTCCAGCCGACCGCGGTCACCAGCAGGTCACATTCGACCTCGTGGCCATCGTCGAGCACCACCGACTTCACGGCCTTCTGTGAGCCCTTGGCCTCGACGATGTTGCCTCCCTTTCGGGCATCGACGACGCGGGCGATGTCGACGCCCGCCCGTTCGAGGTCGATGATCGTATTGTCGCCTTCGACGTTCGCGGAGAACACGACGGCTCGAATGCCGGGCTTGACGGCGTACAGGTTGATGAGGCGCCGGGCCGCACCCGAGAGCATCACGCCGGGTTTGTCGTTGCCGGCGAACACATAGGGGCGTTCGAT
>JABDIW010000137.1 GCA_013003515.1 Acidimicrobiia bacterium | reverse complement strand
TCGAGGAGCCCGGGGAAACGGTCACCGAGCAGGTCGGCCCAGTTTTCCCGGATGTAACGAAGCTGCCCTTCCAGCGAAGTGGGGCTCGCCGCGACGGGGGCACGCAACAACTCGAACAGTGACGCGGGACCGCCCTCTCCTCCCCCGTCGATGGGCTCCAGGCCCTCGAAGAAGGACTCGAGCGCCTTGACCGCCTGTTCGTAGGACTCGCGCACCTCGAGCGGGGCATCGTCGAACAACTCCCGGAACCTGACGTTTGCCGGGTTCTCGTTGCCGAGACGCAACATCAGCAGCTCTTCGAGGGTGACCTGGCGGTGCGGAATCCCCTCGGTCGCGGCGTCGAGATACTGGATGGCAGTCATGAGCTCGTTGATGACAGCGAGCGGGGGGAATGCACCGGCGAAGTCGGCCAGCAACCCCTGGAGCTCATCCTCCCCAAGCTGACCGTCGAGATGATCGAGGGCGTTGCCCAAAAGCTCAGGATCGGTCTGCTCGGAGTAAACCGTGACCATTGCCCGTAGGACCTCTTCGATGATGCCGGCAGCGAACAACTCCCCCGCAGAGACCGCAGACTCGGGGAATCGGTCGGCATCGCGTACGTCGTTCATGTTCCGGGCAACCTGCTTCGACACGTCGAGCTCGGCAGCTGCGAGCGTGCCTCGTGGCTTGAACAGTTCTGTGGCAAGGGCATATCTGGAACGGGCTGGCCTGACGACGTGCATCGGACCCGTACCTTACGCAGGCGGGTCGGCCCAGGTTGCGGGATCACCGGCCCTATCGTCCCAACGTGACCGACGAGACCGCGACCGTTGACGAGCCCGCTCATCAGAGCCGATCCCGACAGGCCCTGGGCGAGCTGAAGGGCCTGTTCACCGGGCCGCGCACGGTTGGCGACTCGATCATCCCTCCGCTGGTGTTCGCCGTCGCCAACGCCATCGGGGGCATCCCCGCCGCCGTGGTCGCATCACTCCTCGTTGGCGTCGGGTTCGTGGCCTACCGGATCCGCAACGGCCGACCGACCATCTACGCCCTCGGTGGTCTCGCCGCCGTCGGGTTCGCCCTGGCTCTGGCGGTTCGCTCGGGCCGGGCCGAAACGTTCTTCCTGCCCGGAATCATCTCCCAAGCTGCCTACGCGGTCCTGGCCGTCGTGTCGATCGTCGTGCGCCGACCGATGACGGCGTGGATGAGCTACATGTTTCGAGGATGGCCGCTCGCCTGGTTCTGGCGCAGCGATGTGCGCCCCGCCTACACCGAGACGACGGTGCTGTGGGCCGTGTACTTCACCGCCAGGGCAGGCGGCCAGTGGTACCTGTTCAACGAGGGCCGCACCGCGCTTCTCGCCACGTTCAAGGTGGCGACGTCATGGCCGACGCTGGTATTCGTCCTGGTGGGAACATACGTCTACGGCAACTGGCGGCTTCACCGCCTCGGGGGGCCCAACGTCGAGGAGTTCAAGGCGGGGGCCGCACCGCCGTTCGAAGGTGGCCAGGTCGGGTTCTGACCTAGAGCCGGGAGCGCAGATCCGCCCGGATCGCCGCCACCAGCTGCGCCAGTCTGGCGACGTCACGAATGGGCGCACCGGAGCGATCTCG
>JABDIW010000128.1 GCA_013003515.1 Acidimicrobiia bacterium | reverse complement strand
CCACGACGATCACGGTCGACGGCAGCTCGGCCGAGCGGAGCCCGCGGAGGATCCTGGACTCGACCGAGGGGTCGACGGCGGAGGTGGCGTCGTCGAGAACGAGGACCCTTGGCTTCCGTACCAAGGCTCGAGCCAGTGCGATCCGTTGCCGCTGCCCTCCAGATAGCGAGACTCCCCGTTCTCCGAGCGGTGTGCGGAGACCGTCCGGCAGCTCATCCACGAAGTCCTTGGCGGCGGCAAGCTCGAGGGCAGCACGAACCGCGTTCTCGTCGAGCCCGAGGCCGAGCGAGACGTTGGCAATCACATCTCCATCGAACAAGAAGGCATCCTGGGCGACATAGGCGAGCTCCCCAGACAGCTCGCCGGGCGCAAACGACCGGAGATCCCTGCCGTCGAGGTGTATCCCGCCCGTAGCGGGGTCCCACAACCTGGCGAGGAGAAGAGCCAAGGTCGACTTCCCGGAACCAGTGGGCCCCACAACGGCCACCGTTCGGCCGGCGGGGATGTCGAAATCAACGTCCGACAGAACCGGAGCGCTGGACGGGTACCCAAAGGCGACCCCATCGGAATCGACCGACGCACCTGTGCCTGGCGGACCGGCCGAGACCTGTCCGTGTCTGATCTCCTCGTCGGCATCGAGAACCTCTTTGACGCGTTCCCATCCCGCCAGAGAAAAGGCCATGTCCCACATGACGAAGCCGACCAGCTTCAGAGGAATGCCGAGCAGCGAGAGGAGGTAGGCAATCGTCACGAGATCGCCGGCAGAGATTGCACCGGCATCGATACGGGTGGCGCCGATGACGAGTACCGCGAGGATCGTGATGGCCGGCAGCCCGTCGACGAAAGCCCGGAAGTTGCCCCAGATGCGTCCCACGCGAATGAGCCCATCGCGAAGGGTGAACGCAGCCGTGCGGAAGCGGTCGGTTTCCTCGGCTTCCCGCCCCAACGCCTTCACTGTCAGCGCGCCGTCGAAGCTCTCGTGGGCGATCGCAGTGACTCGGCCCCGCCGCTCCTGGACGTCGGCGAACGCTGCGTACGTCAACCATGAGCCCCACATGTCGAGGCTGATGATCAGTGCCATCGCTCCCAGAACGACGAGGCCGAGTACCGGGTCGAGGACGAAGATCAGCACGGCCGTGCCGACGAGAAGCGAGATGGCCCCGGTGCCGTACGGAAGCGGGGCGAACACCCCCGTCGCCTGACTCGCATCGGTATCGGTGACTGCGAGAAGGCGACCCACCGGGTGACGCACGTACCACGCCATCTCGAGACCGAGCTGGTGGTCGATGAGCTCGACCCGGAGGTCGGCCTTGCTCCGGGATTGGAACCAGGATGCACCGGTCCTTCGCATGGTGATGCCGACTGCCTTCCAGGCCGCCACGGCGAGTACGGCTGCGACCGCAGGCCAGATGCGGCCGGCGGTTGCTGTCACGTCACCGTCGAGAACGGGGATGATCAACGTGTCGGTCACATGACCGACGACAAGGGCGGCGGCCACGATGGCGGAGGCGAAGAGCGCCGCACCAAACACTGCGAT
>JABDIW010000113.1 GCA_013003515.1 Acidimicrobiia bacterium | reverse complement strand
TCGTCGTTCGACGGCGACTGGCCTTCGTTCCGGTCCTGGATCTTCACGATCGCCTACCGCCGGGTCGCCGACCATCACCGCTCGAGGTTTCGCCGCCCCAAGACCGTGACGTTGGGCACCTGGGATGGGGCCGTCGATGGTGGGGGCTCGCCGGAGTCCGAAGCGGTCGGCGCCGAGACCCTTCGGGAGCTCGTGGCTGCGGTCGATGGGCTCTCGAAGCTCGAGCGCGATGTGGTGCTGCTGAGAGTCATCGCCGAACTCGACTCGAACGAAGTGGCCGCCATCGTCGGCAAGAAACCCGGCAACGTGCGGGTCATCCAGAACAGAGCCCTCAAGAAGCTCAGGAAGAACCTCCGAAGAAATGTGTAACGAATCCCTGTCGCAAGCGATTGCGTGGACGTAATGAACAAGAGACTGCAACGACACGACGGCACCGGCCGCCCCGATCCCCTCGATCCTGACACCAACAGTCAGGACCCTGTGGCGGGTTGGGCGGAGGAGCTCCGCAGTGCCGTCGTCGCAGAGCTCGAGCCCGCCGATGTCACCAACGTGGCTTCGCTGGCCTCGGCTGCGACAGCCGTCGGCGCAGGCTCACTCGCAACCGCAGCCGGCGTCGCAGCCGGAGCAGCGACAGGAGGAAAGACAGTGACAACCCTATTTGGAAGCATGGTGGCGAAACTGGTGGCGACCGGAGCCCTGGTGGCGGCGCTCGGTGGAGGCGCCGCAATCACGGGCAATCTCCCCGCCGGGATCCAGAACGTGGCCGCCGACGTGGTGGCGAATGTGGGCATCGATCTGCCCCGCGCCGCAGTGGAGGTCGACGTGGACGGCGCCGGCGAGTTGATCATCGACGTCGTAGACGGTGCCGTGTCCATCATCGAGCTGGACGCAACCGCCGGCTGGACCGCCAAGGTCCGCAGTCAGACCGACAGCGAGGTCATCGTGGACTTCGTCTCGGACGGGGTCACGAAGACGGTGACTGCTGTGCAGGACCAGTCGGGTTCGATCTCTACCGATGTGGCTACATCAACCGGCATCTCTGGCAACGGCGATTCGCGGCTCGACGGCCAGGCCGACACGACCGTCGACTCGCAGTTGGAGACCCCCGTGGTTGACGGCTCGGTGGGAGTTGGCGTGGACGTGGACACGACGATCGGTGTGGGTCTGACGGACTGACTCCGTCCCCTTCGACACGGTGAGCCCACCTGTCACGGGTGGGCTCACCCGCGTTTGCGGTGCTTGCCCTTCTTGGCGGCCCTTGCCACCCCGAGAGCGATTCTGGCCCAGGCGACGAGGTCGTCATCGTTGTCGAGCACCGCCGGGGGGATGCTCCAGTACGGCATCCCGCCGTGGCGGGCGGACCCGGCTGCCTCGAACCGCCCAGACGTCATCTCGTCGGCCCGGAGGAACGGGTTTCCGGCGCTGTCGACCAGGGCGAACATGTCACCGTCGGCGAACACGCCGTGTCCTCCGAACATCTTGCGGATGGTGACGTCACCCAGCGGAGCGAGACCATCGACAAGGCGTTCCGCCATTGCAGCACCCGATGCGCTCGATCGTGCGCCCTTGTCGCCCACTATGTTCGCCTCTCGAGTCGTCAGTACGTGCATCGTGCCATGCCGCCGGTGGCGACGGCCGGGCTCAACCGTCGCCGTTGATCTCGGCGATCTCCAGCTCGGCTGCCTTGACCCGGGCCTCGGCCTTGAGGACCCGACGACGCAGCTCTTCGAGTGACTCCTCGATCTCGGCGACGTTCGTCTCCAGCGCCGGGTTGACCTTGGCGGCCTCTCGCAGCTGGATCAGCTCCGCCGCCGCCTTCTCGGCCCGCTTCTTGAGCGCTTCCTGCCGTTCTCGGGCAGCGTCGAGCGTCTGCTCGGCCTGAACCAGGGAGAAGTGGCGGCCCGACTCCGGGCCGGCCAGCAGATCGAACTCCTCACCGGCCGAGACCGCTGCCGTCACCGGCAGCACCTCCAGCAGGTCGTACAGGTCCAGGTCGGCGAAGCCGAGAACCGACTCCTCTCGCAGCCGCATGGTGCCGAGCACGAGGGTGGCATCCGAGCACGCCGCTCCGAGTGCCGCTTGATCTGCTGAGACGGTCACCACCTCGGCCGGGATGCGGGCCTCCAGCAGCAGCTGGGTCAGGTCGGCCTTCACCTCCCCGGCGCTTCCGGGGTCGGCCGCTGCGATGACCCGGATCGTTGCCCGCTCCCAGTCCTCGGTGCGGGTGAACAGATA
>JABDIW010000318.1 GCA_013003515.1 Acidimicrobiia bacterium | reverse complement strand
CTCCTCAGGGCTCCCGTCCATGTGGTCTGGAAGTCGCGGCTGATTCTGCGGGTGCTGCACCGTCGACCAGAATCTTGGATTCGGACCACCCGCAGGTCTGAAGCGGTCGCGTCGTGAGCTACGACTCGCTGCCGCAGATGGGGGTCCCGGTGCACCACCGAGATCTCGAGTCGGTCCTCCATTCCATCGATACCTTCGTCGATGTGGGCCGCCGAACCGGCCGATCGCACCAGGTCGTCACCGTGAACACCGACTTCCTCGTGCAGGCTCGGCGCCACGAGGACGTACACGCGATCCTGCGGTCCGCAGACCTTGCGGTCCCCGATGGCATGCCGATCGTCTGGGCGTCAGCCGTCCTGGGACAACCCCTTCCGAGCCGAATCGCGGGAGCTGACCTGGTGCCGGCGCTGGCGGAACAGGCGGCTCGCCGGGGGCACAGAATGATGCTCTTCGGCGGATCGGAGGGTGTGGCGGCGCAGGCCGCGTGTGAGCTTTCCAAAGCAAACCCGGGGCTTGTCGTTGCTTCCACCACGGCGATGGTCTCACCGAGTGGGGACACCCCGGTGGAGGTGCTCGATGAGATCCACCGCTTCAACCCGGACATGATCTGTGTGGCGCTCGGGCATCCGAAACAGGAGCGATGGATCCGGCGTCACGGGAGCACGCTGGGCATCCCGGTATCCATTGGGGTCGGAGGAACGTTCGAGTTCATCGCCGGCCAGGTGCCGCGGGCGGCGCCCTGGATTCAACGGAGCGGTTTCGAGTGGTTGTATCGCCTCGCCAGGGAGCCACGCCGTTTGACTCGGCGTTACGTGACCGACATCGGTGTCTACATTCCGAGCATGGCCATGCAGATCGCGCGGACTCGGACCCCTCGCAGGGGACGTCGCTATGAGGGAAGCCGTCAGCGGCATCCGGCCCGGCTGCCGAAGGAGCTTGAGTGGGTGCGCTCCGATGCAGAGTGCGTGGTGGTCG
The DNA here is from genome assembly GCA_013003515.1 of Acidimicrobiia bacterium. Taxonomy (GTDB): domain Bacteria; phylum Actinomycetota; class Acidimicrobiia; order Spongiisociales; family UBA5794; genus JABDIW01. Next base: position 1,394 of record JABDIW010000318.1, on the reverse strand, counting down.
CGTTGACGCGCCGCGGGCCGCTCGACCACCGCACGGTTGCCGCCCTCACGAGCATGGCGACCAACACACAGCGCCACGGCCGTCAGTTGCGGCTGGCGTATCCGGGGCTCGAAGCCGCTCGGTCGCTCCAGAGACTCCAGCTCGATCGTCTCATCCCGCTGTTGCCGCCGGACCCCTCGAGCGGCTGCCGCAGCTAGTCACTCCGACACGCTGACCGCCACCTTGGCGTTGCGCGACGACTCAACTCGCGAGATCTTCGACCGATGGGCCACATACATCGTTGACGCGCCTACACTCATCGGCGGCGCGGGATGGAAAGGTCAATGGCATGAGAAGGCCCCACTTCTACCGCGTTCTTCCCGTCTTTCTCCTGACAGCTCTCATCGCGATCGGCGCCGCATCGGTCCCTGTCGGAGCGGTTGGCGGGTTCGGCGACGTCGAGGGCAGTGAGTTCTACGCCGACGCGGTGCAATGGATGGTCGACGAGGACTTGACGACTGGTACGAGCCCTGGATGCTTCTCGCCCGACCGCCAGATGACTCGTGGTGAGCTCGCGACATTCTTCTGGCGCTATGCCGGAGAGCCGCAGGGCGGCTCCCACCCCTTCGTGGATGTGGCATCCTCCGACTTCTTCGCCGATGCCGTCGGCTGGATGAGTTCCGAGGGGATCACGGGCGGCACAAGCCCGACGACCTTCTCCCCCGATCGCATCGTCACCCGAGGAGAGGTCGCAGTCTTCATGTGGCGCTACGAAGGGGAGCCTCGGTCCGCCTTGAGCCCCTTCCTCGACGTCCCGAGCACCGCGTTCTACGCCGAAGCCGTCGGATGGATGACGTCCGAGGGGATCACGGGTGGCACCAGCCCGACGACGTTCTCGCCGCTGCGTGAGTTGACTCGCGCTGAGTTCGCGACCTTCTTCTACCGTTGGGCGGGTTCGCCGTCAGTTCAGGACTCCGGTGGTGGCACCTGCATCGCGACCGGTGAGCGTGCCGGTGCGCCGCCGCCGCCCACGACGTTTGCCCCCCCGGCGAGCGCGTTGTTCTTCGAGGATTTCTCCGGCAATGACTCGATGTCACGTTTCGCGTTCGACATCGACCATCGCGACGAGGTCATCGTTGCCCGTGAGCAGTGGGAGGGCGATCACCAGATCATCGGCCCCAACGACATGTGCGGCCCGCCCGAAGATAAACGCATCGTCACCCGCGGTGAACGCTCCGAAGACTTCAACGACGAATGGATCTACCGGTGCGCCCCGGGAGGCGACCCGGCCAAAGCCCACGTGATGACCTCGATCGGTGACACGTCGGGCTACTCCATCGGCGCCTTCAGCCCGACCCAGACGTTCACCGACGTCCGCGAAGTCCGCTGGGACGTGAACATCACCGACCTCGGCA
>JABDIW010000085.1 GCA_013003515.1 Acidimicrobiia bacterium | reverse complement strand
CCGACGCCGACCGATCTGGGGTCGGCGATGGTCGAAGCACTCGGAACCTGAGCTTCAAACGGGCGCTCATCGTCACGCTGATGGCGGCGCTGGTTTCGGCGTGCTCTGGCGATGCCGAGCCTGTGGTGTCATCCAACCCGACATCGATCACGGCGACCACCTCGACCACGACGACGACCACGACGACGGCCGCCACGACGACGACGGAGGCGCCGACCACCACCGTTGCCGATCGTCTCGAAACCGTGGCCCTCACGATGGGCGATGGCACGGTGCGTCGCTACGTCCTGTTCGTCCCGGGTGCAGTGGGCTCATCTTCGCCACTCGTCGTGGACCTGCATGGCTTGACGTCGTCTCCTGAGGAACAGGACCTGCTCAGCGGGATGCGCGCCCTCGCCGCGGCCGAGGGCTTCGTCGTCGCCCAGCCCCAGGGTCGTGGGGGGTTGCTGGCGTTCTGGGATGCCGGCCCTGGAAGCGATGACGTCGCGTTCCTGCGTGAGGCGATCATCGATGCCGTAGACCGCTCCGGGGCGGATCCCGGCCGGGTCTACGTGACCGGAATGTCGAACGGTGGGGGTATGGCCGACCGTATGGCGTGCGACGCCAGCGATCTGGTCGCGGCGATCGGAACGGTCGCCGGCGCCTACTCGTACCCGGCCCCGTGTGACCCCGAGATACCGGTGCCGGTTGTTGCCTTCCACGGCACGGACGATCCGACCGTGCCGTACGACGGAGGCCTGCTGTTCGCCGAGATCACCGAGTGGGCTGGGGCGTGGGCAGTCCGGAACGGATGCGACAACCAAACGGAATCACGTCTGACCGAAGACGTCGTCATCACCAGCTGGTCGGGCTGCAGCGATGGCGTCGTCGTCGACCTGTACACGATCGAAGGTGGCGCCCACGGTTGGCCGGGCACATCCGATCCCGAGCGCGCCGACAAGTCGACGGCGACTGTTTCGGCCAGCGAGCTCATCTGGGAGACGCTGTCCCGCTACGAGCGCTGAGTCACACGCCCCACTTGCCGGTCATGGCTGCAACGGTGATGACGAGCAGCAGCGTGTCGAACCCGCCCCACATCTGGAGGCGACTCGTCACCTTGGGGAGCTCGTTCATGTCCTGACCGGTGTCGTGGATGGCGACCGCTCGCTCCGACAATGGTCCCATCACGGCGATACCGAGTCCGGCTCCAATGGCGACCATCAGGAACCCGATGGCGACGAAAGCGTTCTCCCAGTCGTACACAGCAGAGTCGATGACCAGCCAGATGCCGGTGATCAACAGGGTGACTGCAGCCGCGGGATACACGCTCTTTCCGAGGAATGCTCGACTTCGCTGCCAAGTCGCCGCCGTCGGTCCGCCGTCTGCGGACATACGCCGTTCGAGAGCCAATTGGGTGACATTGGCCCCGATCCATGTCCCGGCAGCCAGGATGTGGATGATGAGCAGTGTCGTGCGCACTGGTCGGCCTCCTTGCTCGTTCGGTGCGTGTGCAACCTAGCGAACGGGTCCCCTCGATACGCTGCGGTCGTGGATATCGGCACTCCGTACACGCTCCAGTTCCTCAAACGTCCCGAGACCCTGCACTGGCGTCTCGACACCCTGTTCGTGGGACGCGACGAGCACGGGACCTGGCTCGCCAGTCCGACCGGCACGGTGGCTCAGAAGGGCACAGCGGAGCCGAAGAGCATCAGGAACCGGGGAGTCCACCTGGTCCCGGATGGAGCGTGGTGGGTGTTCTCCTTCCATCCGACTTCCGACACTGCCACCCACTTCCTCGACATCGCCACGCCCGCGACCTTTGAGGCCGATCGCGTGACGATGGTCGACCTGGACCTCGACGTCATCCGGTTTTCGGACGGACGCGTGATCCTCGATGACGAGGATGAATTCGCCGAGCACCAGGTGGCTCTGGAGTACCCGTCGGCATGGATCGAGGCTGCCTCCGGGGCCGCCGCGTGGGGCGTCGATGCCATCACCCGGGATGTCGAGCCGTTCTGCCGGGTGGCGCACCGATGGTGGAACACAGCCGACGGCCTCTGATCTCGCCGCGGGGATTTCTGCCGCCTATCCTCGCCCCGCTGGCCCCTTCCCCCAGGAGTTCATCCGGTGCTTCCCATCGCCGTTCTCGCCTCGGGTTCCGGTACGAACCTGCAGGCACTCATCGACTCTGCCGCTTCCGACGTCGACTTCGGCGCCGAGATCGTCGTTGTGATCACCGATCGCCCGGATTCGCAAGCGCTCCAACGGGCGGCCAATGCCGGCATTGCCACCGAGGTGGTGACCTTCGACGAGCACGGCAACCGAGATGCCTTCACCAAGGCGTTGTGCGATGCCGCCGAGGACCATGGTGCGCAGGTGCTGGTGCTGGCCGGTTTCATGCGGATCCTCGCCCCCGATGCCGTCGAGCGGTTTCCCAATCGGATTCTCAATATCCACCCGTCGTTGCTGCCATCGTTCCCCGGTGTCGATGCCGTTGAGCAGGCTTTGAATCACGGGGCCAAGGTCACCGGCGTGACCGTCCACTTCGTCGACGAGCAGGTCGACCACGGGCCGATCATCGCTCAGGAGCCGGTGCCGATCCTCGGCGAGGACACTGCCGAGTCGCTCCATGAGCGCATCCAGCAGCAGGAACATCGTTTGTATCCGGAGGTCGTCAAGGCGCTGGCGCGTCATCGGCTCGAGGTAACTGGCCGCAGCGTGGAGTGGCGATGAGCGGTCGGCTTCCCGTCACGCGTGCCCTCGTGTCTGTGTGGGACAAGACCGGGGTCGTCGAGCTGTGCCGGCGGCTTGCTGGTGCCGGTGTGGAGCTGGTGTCCTCCGGCGGCACCGCCGACGCCCTGGAAGCAGACGGCCTTCCCGTGATCCGCGTTGCGGAGGTCACCGGTGCTCCGGAGATGCTGGGGGGGCGGGTCAAGACCTTGCACCCGATGATCCACGGGGCGCTGCTCGCCGACCTGGATGATCCGGCCCATCGGAACGATCTCGAGAACCGTGGTATCGAACCGATCCAGCTGGTGATCTCGAACCTCTATCCATTCGCAGCCACGGTTGCCGACCCCGAGGTGACGGTCGCCGCGGCCATCGAGAAGATCGACATCGGCGGTCCGACGATGGTCAGGGCGGCCGCCAAGAATCACGCTCACGTCGCCGTGGTGACTTCGCCGCGTCAGTACGACGAGGTGGCTGATGCCGTCGAGGCCGGTGGATTGACGCTGGAGCAGCGAAGAGACCTGGCGAGGGCGGCGTTCTTCGCCACGGCCGGGTACGACGCGGCAATCGTGGCCTGGATGAATCGGGACCAGGATCTACCGTCCGAGATGGTGCTCCCGTTCGAGCTGTACGACGGCCTTCGCTACGGCGAGAACCCTCACCAGCCGGCGGCGGTCTATCGCCTGTCGGGGCGGGCTCCATGGTGGGCGATAGCCGAATACCTCCAGGGCAAGGCAATGTCCTTCAACAACTACGCAGATGCCGAGGCCGCCTGGTCGCTGGTGAGCGCCATCGAAGGACCCGCAGCCGTGGTCGTGAAGCACACCAATCCCTGCGGGGTCGGCACCGGGGACACCGCGGCGGCCGCCTTCGAAGCAGCATGGGATTGCGACCCGTTGTCGGCCTTTGGCGGGATCGTCGCTGTCAACCGGGTGGTCGATGAGCCCACCGCAGCCCTCATCGCCCGCAACTTCACGGAGGTCGTCATCGCTCCCGGATTCGACCAGGACGCCCGCGATCTGCTCGCCGCCAAGGCCTCCCTCCGGCTCATCGTGGCGACGGCGCCCGCAGGCAGAGACCTCGACTTGCGACGGCTCGAGGACGGAATGCTCGCCCAGACCCGGGACTCGATCGTCGAGGAGGAGTGGCGGGTGGTCACCAAGGCACAGCCGAGTTCCGACCAGATGCGCGACCTGCGGCTCGCCTGGGTGGTCGCGGCCCACACCAAGTCGAACGCCGTCGTCGTCGTCACAGACGGGGCAGCCGTCGGCGTCGGCGCCGGCGATCAGTCGCGGGTCGGCGCAGCCGAGCGAGCCGTCGTCAAGGCGGGCAAGCGCGCCGAAGGGGGCGTGGCCGCATCCGATGCCTTCTTCCCGTTCCGTGACGGCTTCGACGTCCTGGCCGACGCCGGGGTGAGGGTCGTCGTCCAGCCGGGCGGCTCGAAGCGTGATGACGAGGTCATCGCCGCCGCCGACGAACGCAACGTCGCCATGGTCTTCACCGGCCACCGACACTTCAGGCATTGACATGACGGCGCGCATCATCGACGGCAAGCAGGTGGCCGCGGAGGTTCGAGCCGAGGTCGCCAGAGAGGTCAAGGCTCTGGCGGAGGACGGCACCACGGTCGGTCTGGCAACCGTCCTGGTCGGTGCCGACCCCGGGTCACGCGTGTACGTCGCCTCCAAGCATCGAGCGGCCGTGGCTGCGGGAATGCTGTCGGTGGATCGCCACCTGCCCGAGACCGCAACCCAGCAGGAGGTCGAGAGCGTCATCCGCGAGCTCAATGCCGACCCCGGCGTCAGCGGCATGATCCTTCAGCTTCCTCTTCCTGACGGTCTCGACGGCGATGCCGCCGTCGAGATCATCGACCCCGCCAAGGACGCCGACGGCCTCCACCCGTTCAGCCTCGGCCGGCTCCTGCTCTCTCGCCCCGCCCCGGTGGCGGCTACCCCACAGGGCATCATGCGCCTTCTCGATCACTACGACATCGAAACCCCGGGGAAGAAGGCGGTGATCGTTGGCCGTTCGTTCCTCGTGGGGCGCCCGCTGGCGATGTTGCTCGGGGCCAAGGGTGTCGATGCCACGGTGGTCATGACCCACTCCCGGACGGTCGACCTCGCCGCCGAGATCGCATCGGCCGACATCCTGGTGGTGGCCATCGGACGGCCTGGTTTCGTAGACGGCACCATGATCAAGCCCGGCGCCACCGTCATCGATGTCGGCATCAACAGGACCGATGACGGGATCGTCGGAGACGTCGACTTCGAGTCGGCAGTCGAGGTCGCCGGGGCCATCACACCGGTGCCGGGGGGCGTAGGACCGATGACCGTGGCATGTCTGCTGGCAAACACGGTCAGGCTGGCCACTCAGACGGACCGACAGGGTCGTTCCGGGCACTAGCCTCACCCCACCGAGAACCACCCGAGGAGATTCATGGCGACCGCGATCACAATGGGAGACCACGGGCTCGAGGTCCCCGACGACCCGATCATTCCCTTCATCGAAGGTGACGGCATCGGACCCGACATCTGGGCCGCAGCCGTCCACGTCTTCGACTCTGCTGTCGAGAAGGCGTACGCCGGCGAGCGGAGTATCGAGTGGAAAGAGGTCCTCGCCGGTCAGAAGGCGTTCGACCGGACCGGAGAGTGGCTGCCCCACGCGACGATCGAAGCATTCGAGCAGCACCTCGTTGGCATCAAAGGGCCGCTGACCACTCCGGTTGGTGGCGGTATCCGCAGTCTCAATGTGGCGTTGCGTCAGATCCTCGACCTGTACGTGTGTCTGCGCCCGGTGCGCTGGTACGAGGGCGTGCCAAGCCCGGTGAAGAGTCCCGAGCTGGTGGACATGGTGATCTTCCGGGAAAACACCGAGGACGTGTATGCGGGCAAGGAGCTGGAGGCCGGAACGGCGGAGGCCCAGCGGCTTCTCGAGTTCGTCAAGGACCAGTACGACTGGGATATCCGCGACGACAGCGGTCTCGGGCTCAAGCCCATCTCCAAGACCGGGTCGCAGCGGCTGATTCGTGCCGCGATCAAGTACGCCCTCGCCAACAAGCGTGATTCCGTGACCCTGGTCCACAAGGGCAACATCATGAAGTACACCGAAGGGGCGTTCCGCACCTGGGGCTACGAGCTGGTCAAAGAGGAGTTCGACGACGTTGCCGTGTCCTGGGAGGAGTCTGGCGGTGATGCCGGCGACCGGCTTCTGGTCAAGGACTCCATCGCCGATGCATTCCTGCAGCAGATTCTGTTGCGCCCGGCGGAGTACGACGTCGTCGCCACGATGAACCTCAACGGCGACTACCTGTCGGATGCCCTTGCCGCTCAAGTCGGCGGAATCGGTATCGCGCCGGGTGGGAACATCAACTACGACACCGGTGTCGCCGTCTTCGAAGCCACCCACGGCACCGCTCCCAAGTACACCGGTATGGACAAGGTCAACCCGGGCTCGGTGATCCTGTCCGGTGCCAACATGTTCCGCTACATGGGCTGGGGTGAGGTCGCCGATCGGATCGAAGCGTCCCTCGAGGCCGCCATCGCCGACAAGATCGTCACCTATGACTTCGCCCGCCTGATGGATGACGCCACCGAGGTGAAGACTTCGGAGTTTGCCGCCGCCATGGTGGAGAGGATGTGATGAAGATGCGAAGACTGACTGCCCTGTTGATGGTCGTAGGCCTCATCGTCAGTGCCTGTGGCGGCACGGCGACGGCGACGTTCGATCTTGTCTCGGCAACGGAAGCTCATGAGTTGATCGCCGACCCGCCTGATGGTCTCGTCGTTCTCGACGTCCGGACGCCGGATGAGTTCGCCGGGCCCCACCTCTCTGATGCGGTGAACATCGATTTCTACGACACCTACTTCAGTTCGAGGCTCGACCTCCTCGACAAGGACACTCCCTACCTCGTGTATTGCCGTTCGGGGAATCGATCGAGCTCGACCATCGAGATCATGAAGGATCTCGGGTTCACCGAGGTGTATGACGTCGACGGAGGGATCAACTCCTGGGTCGGTGCCGGGCTGCCGACGGAATAGTCCCTATTCCCTAGTCCCTGGCTCCAGCCCCCCGGTTGGCGGGAATCTGAGTTCGGCGGGGGCGCCCTGGGGGACTGCTGGGGAGTGGGGGAGTGTCGGGTCGATCTGGCGGTACCCCTCGGTCTGGGTGGGGCGGGGGTCGGGGTCTCCGTTGTTGGGCCATAGGGACATGGCGCGTTCGGCCATGGCGGTGATGGTCAACGAGGGGTTGACGCCCAGGTTGGCCGCAACGGATGCGCCGTCGACGACGTGGAGATCGGGGTGACCGAAAACCCGGTGGTAGGCGTCGACGACGCCGGTGTCGGGTGATGCCCCCACGCATGCCCCGCCCAGGATGTGGGCCGTCAGCGGTATGTCGAGCAGCACCTCGTTGAGAGAGCTGCCTGGTGTGCCACCCATGTGTGTGGCCGCAGACCGAGCCGCCTCGTTGGCGATGGGAAGGTGCCGGGGGCTGGGTCTCCCGGTGTCATGTGCCGAAGTGAGCCGGGTTCCGAATATGCCCTTCTTGCGGAACACGCGGAGGCTGTTGTCGATGCTCTGCATGACGAGCAAGATCACGGTCCGTTCCGACCATCGTCT
>JABDIW010000037.1 GCA_013003515.1 Acidimicrobiia bacterium | reverse complement strand
GGTCGCAACGTCCGGTGGTCACCAGCATCACGATCGCGCTCCTCGCAGGCTCTGTCTTCCTGACGGTGCAGGCAATCACGGCACCAGCACCGTTGGCAGCGACATCCGACCAGGGTGACCAGACGGCCCTGCTGTACGCCAGCAACTGCGCCGGCTGCCACGGCTCAACCGTGGCTGTGCAACCCGGCGACGATCTCTTCCTGATCATCCAGGGCGGAACCCACGACGGGATGCCGGCATGGAACGCGGACCTGACAGCCGCAGAGACGGATGCCCTCGTTGGCTTCATCCTCTCGCCCGATGGGCACGACCTGTACGTCTCCAACTGCGCCGACTGCCATGAGCTGCAGAGCCTTGCCGCGGCGGATGCCCTAGAGGTGCGCGCCGCCATCGACCAGGGCCCCGACTACCTGCCGCACGAGGACCTGGGGCTTCCCGTCTGGACCGACGTGCTGAGCGCGACCGAGAAGGCGAAGTTGCTGAACTTCCTGACTGCTCCTGATGGGCAGCGGTTGTGGACCCAGGAGTGCGCGGCGTGTCACGGTCAATCGGTTGCCTACACAGGGGAACGAGACGAACTCGAACAGATCATCCGATCCGGCGGCGGGCACCTCGAAATGCCTGCGTTCGAAGCTGCGCTGGATGCCACGATCATCGAGACCTTGGCCACGTACGTGACTGATCCGCCCTCGGCTCCCGAGGGTCCGGCGTTGTTCGGCATCTACTGCACTTCATGCCATGCGACTCGAGTCCCGACGGCACCCGACCTCGAAGCTGCTCGAGCTGCGATCGCCCTCGGCGGGGCACACGAGGACATGCCGGTGTGGGGCGGCATCCTCACCGATGACCAGGTCAATTCGCTCGTCGAGTACGTCTTGACGGCTTCCGAGCTCCCCGACTTCGGCGAGGCAGAGCGGCTCTACCTCCAGAACTGTGCCGCTTGCCACGGCGATCAGGGAGAAGGAGGATCCAACCCGACTCGGGCTGGCGACATCATCGCCCCCATCTCCACCGCTGAGTACCTGGGCACTCGCGACGACACGACCTTGCGGGCGATCATTGCCCAGGGGCAACCAAACTTCGGCATGTCCCCGTTCGAAGACAGCTTCGGTGGTCCGCTCGACAGCGGGCAGGTCGACCTTCTCGTCGACTATCTCCGGGCGTGGGAGGACGACCCACCTGTTGAGCTCCCACCGGACGTGCCGAGCACTCCAGACGGTGGCGCCAACGCAGCCGACCTCTGGAGCGGACTGTGCTCATCGTGCCACGGCGCCTCCGGCGAGGGCGGGTTGGGCACGACGCTCGACTCGGCGTGGCAGGCGTCGCAGACGGACCAGGAGATCTTCAACACGATCAACCTCGGGCACGCCGCGACGGCCATGATCGCGTGGGGCGAGATCCTCACGTCACAACAGATCGACGATCTCGTGATGCATATCAGGACACTCACAGGAGAACCCGGCGAGGCCGGACCCCCGACGTACGTCGCTGTGGTCAAGCCGATCTTCGACTCGTATTGCACGGCGTGTCACGGAGCGGCAGGCGGCTGGGCCTCATC
>JABDIW010000021.1 GCA_013003515.1 Acidimicrobiia bacterium | reverse complement strand
GAAGAGAGTTGTCAGTTGACAGCCCTCAGTTGTCAGTGACTGATGACTGACAACTGACAACTGACAACGGTCTTGCTAGCTCTTCTCGACGCGGTTTCGGCCGAGGTGCTTGGCGAGGAACATGGCGGCGTCGGCGCTATCGAGAAGCCCATGGACGTTCTTGACTTCCTCGTTGGCCGTCGCCACTCCCACCGACACGGTGACCCGGATCATCCCGGCCGCCGTCTCCAGGGGCCGGTCGGCCACGGCGGCTCGCAACCGCTCCGCAATCTCGAGTGCTCCCTCAGGCCCGGTCTCGGGGAGGATCACGGCGAACTCCTCGCCTCCGTACCTGCCCAGGACGTCGACCTCACGGATCACAGGAAGACACCGTTCGACCACGGCGACGAGCACTTCGTCACCCACGGCGTGCCCGTAGGTGTCGTTGACTCGCTTGAACTCGTCGAGATCGAACATGATCGCCGACAGCGGACGCCCGTAGCGGATGGAAGCCGCGTAGGACCGCTCGCCGAGCTCGAAGAGCTGGCGGCGGTTGGGCACCTGGGTCAGGTCATCGGTGACCGCGAGGCGATGCAACTCCTCGAGGAGCTTGGCATTGGCAACAGCCACCGAGATCTGGCCTGCCATCGCTGCGGCCAGTTCCAGGTCACGCTGTGAGAAGTCGCCGTCCCCCCGTTGCTTGATGGCCGTGAGCACGCCCAGCGACTCACCCTGATGGAAGAGAGGAACAGCCAGAACCGCACCGGCACCGGTGGCACGGCGACGCTCCCGCACCTCCGGGCTTTCCCTCGGCTCGGGTTCGCCATCGGGGGATCTGGTGGGTCGGCGGTTACGAATCGCCCACCCGCCGAGCCCGGACCAGATCTCGTCGAACGTCATGTCCCTGGAGACCTGGTCTGCCCCGGGGCCACCGGCCACGATCCGATAGACATCTCGACCCTCGACGTCGAGCAGCAGGAAGCTCACCCGATCGCAGGGAAGCACCTCGGCGACGAGGGCCGCCAATCGATCCAGCAGCTCCCCCATGCCACCCTCGGTGTTGAGGGCTTCCATGATCTTGTACATGCCTCGCACCTCGGTCAGGGCCGACCTGGTCTCCCCGCTGAGCCGGGCGTTGTCTATGGCCACCGCCGCCAGGGTCGAGAGACCTTCGAGTGTTGCCGCGTCGTCAGGTGAGAAATCGGCTCCTTGAAACGGGCGGACCGCGGTGAGCGTGCCGATGACGTCGCCTTTGAGGCGCAGTGGGGCAACCACCACAGAGCCACCGTGGGTGTCCCGACGCCGCTGCTGGAGTGCCGTGGACTCGCGCTGGTCCGGCACCGACCGCGGCGACAGGGCCGTCTGTTGGTTGCGGACCACCCATCCGGTCAGCCCCGACATGAGGTCCTCATACGAGTCGTGGGCGATGAGGTGGGATCCAGGACCACCGATCCGATAGCGATCAACCCGTTCATGCTGAGTGTCCAACGTGATCAGGACCACCCGATCGGCGTCGAGCGCTCCCACCACGCCGTCGATGATGGTCCGCAGCACCTCGTCGAGATCGGAGAGGCCCACGAGCGCCTGGCTCACGAAGGCCATCGTCTCTGTTCGTCTCAGTGCCGCCCGATTCGAGTCGTGGAGGCGCGCATCGACGATGGCGGTACCGGCACGCCGCGCCAGCGTCGTGAGAAAGGCGAGGTCGGCCTTGTCGAACTCGCGAGGAACATCCTCGAGTGCATACAGCACACCCAGCACCCGGCCATCGGCAATGATCGGGACTCCGGCATACGAGCCGATGCCAAAGTCCTTTGTGATCTGGTTGGGGTCGAATCGGTCCATCTCGATGTTGGTGCAGACGTAGGCGCGTCGCTGTTCGATGATCCAGCGGGTGGCCCCCCCTTCGGTGCGGAGACCCTCGGTGACGGTGCCGCTCTCCTGACCCGGCAGGGTGGAGGCGGCCAGCTGGTAGACCTCGTCCACCGCGTCCCACATGACGACCGTTGACCCCTTCCCCGCCGGGAGGAGACGGGCGACGGTGTCCACCACCTGGTTGAGAACAGCCTTCAGCGATGCTCCGGTCAGCTCGAGCTCGGCGAGCGCCGTCAACCGTTCCAAATTGAGCGCGGTGTCCTGGACCCGTTCGATGGCCATGGTCGGATTATCGGCCGCGTCGGCCGGAAGCTGAGCGAATCAGAGGTGGTCGCGCAGCCAGGCGATGTCGGAGACGTGGCCGCCTTCGGCGTGGGGCGTCTCGATGATCACCGGAGCTCCCGCCGCCTTGACGACATCGACGAGCAGCTTCGGAGGGATCTGGCCCGCGCCGAGGTTGGCGTGGCGGTCCCGCCTCGAGTCGAACGGGTCACGGCTGTCATTGCAGTGCACCAGGTCGACCTTCCCGGTGGCCTCCACCAGCACATCCACAGCCTTCTCCAGATCCTGCCCGGCAGCCCAGGCGTGGCAGGTGTCGAGAACGACACCGATGTTGTAGTTCCGATCGCCGCTGGTGAGCTCCTCCCAGAGCGGTGCGTAGTTGGCCAGGTCCCGGGCAACCGCGTTGCCACCCCCGGCCGTGTTCTCGATGAGGATGGGGATGTCGACGTCCACCGCATCCAATGCCTTGCGCCAGCGCTCGAAGCCGACCGAGACATCTTCGTCGTCGCTGACGTGGCCCCCGTGGACGACGACACCCGCAGCACCGATCTCGGCGGCACCGGCGGCGACGGTGGCCAGGTTCTTGCGGGAGGGGATGCGGACCCGGTTGTTGTCCGTGGCCACGTTGATCAGGTAGTTGGCGTGGATGTAGATCGGGATCGAAGAGGCGGCCAGCTCGGCGGCGTCGGAGCGGGGTGGGGGAGCCTTCCAGGACTGGGGATTGCCGAGGAAGAACTGGACGGCCTCTGCGCCGATCTCATCCGCAATGGCCAGCGGGTCGGTGGAGGAAACGTGAGCGCCTATGAGCATCGCGGCACCGTATCAGCTCGAGATGGCGGTCACACTCTGGAGGATCAGGTCGGCTTCGGCTGCAACGACCTCCCCTGGCGGAGTCCAGGTGTCGGTGAATGTGGTCAACGTGCGACCGTGCCATCTGGCATCCCAGGGATCGGCGGGTAGGTCACCGGGCACCTCATCCAGTTCGATGAACAACACCCGGGCTTCGGTCTCGTCGACGCCCGACCGCACCGACACCACGGACTTCCAGGGGATGGTCGACAACGGCCTTCCCGGTCCGGCGAGCCGGAGGTGGATGCCATCCCCGTCGACCCGGGCAAGGGGCCGAGAGCTGGACAACGCCACGATGGCACCGAGGACACAGGCGCCACCGACGATGGCGAA
>JABDIW010000503.1 GCA_013003515.1 Acidimicrobiia bacterium | reverse complement strand
CCGCCGTGGACGAGGTCGACGAAGTCGGCGAGCTCGCGGTGCAGCACGAGCGCCGCCAACCGGTGGCCACCGACCTTGGGAGGAGCGACGACCCGATCGGCTCCGGCCATCACCAGCTTCTCCTCGGCTTCGCCCTCGTTGGCGCGGGCGGTAATCAGCAGCCCCGGGTTGGCGGTTCGGGACGAGAGAACGATCACGAGGTTGTCCGAGTCCTGGGCCACCGAAGCCACCAACCCGGCCGCTCTGGACACCCCGGCCAGTTCGAGGATGTCGTTGTGAGTGGCGTCCCCCTCCACGGCGAGGGCCCCGGCGGCCGTGGCGGCCTCGATCTTCTCGGGGCTGTTGTCGATCACCACGACGGACTTGCCGTCATCGACGATGTGCTGCCAGGCGTTGCGGCCGACCCGACCAAAACCGCATACGACGTAGTGGCCGCTCAGGCTGTCCACTTCTCGTTCCAACGCCCTCATCCGCCTCTTCGGTTGGTTGGCGATGATGAGTTCCACCGCCGCAGTCGCAGTGTAGAAAACCAAACCGACGCCGAGAACTACCAGGACCACACTCAGCGTGCGACCGGCGGCGCTGAGCTCGATCACCTCTTCGAAGCCGACGGTCGAGATTGTGATGATCGTCATGTAGAAGGAGTCGAACACAGAGGCCGACTCGATGACTACATAGCCGCCGGTGCCCAGCATGGTGAGGGCGAGCAGCAGAAGACCGGCGGTAGTGAGGCGCTGCTCGGCGGTCATGAGCCGCCGGTGAAGTCCTCGGGCTGAACGGTGTCGAGGAATTCCTTGAAGCGCTCCACCTCGGCTTCCTCGTCGTCGTCTTCCTTGATCTCGACTCCGGCTTCGTTCAGAACCTCTTCCGAAGCGAAGAGACTCGCCTCGGTACGGGCGGCGAGGGCAATGGCATCTGAGGGTCTGGCCGAGATCACCACCTCTCCCCCCTCACCGGCCAACACGAGGTCGGCGTAGTAGATGCCTTCTCGCAGGTCGTTGACGACCACCCGGTCGATGGTGGCCCCCAGGCCGGCGATCGTATCGCGCAGCAAGTCATGGGTGAGCGGTCGCTGCGGCTCCACCCCTTCCAGAGCGAAGGCGATTGCGGTGGCTTCAGTAGCCCCGATCCAGATGGGCAGGTAGCGCAGCCCGCCGGCCTCTCTCAGCAGCACGATCGGTTGATTCGTCGGCAATTCGATCCGAACGCCGACCAGCTCCATCGGGATTCCGTAGCTCACGGGGCAACCCTATCACCGCTCGCGATCGTCCTTTGGAGTACGCCCGGGTCCGCCGTGAAGCGTCCGAAGTCGAGGACGGCCCACAGAGAATCGAGGTTCCGATACCGGCCCGAGTAGTCGAGCCCGTACCCGAGCAGGAACTCCTCACCGACCTCGAAACCGCGATACTCGAGCGGTACATCGACGATGCGTCGCGGAGCCTTGTCGATGAGCGTGACCGTCCTCAGTGAGGCGACCTGGCGTGTTTCGAACAGCTCTCGCAGGAATGACAGGGTGAGCCCGGTGTCGACCAGATCCTCGACGAGGAGCACGTCGCGCCCCTGCAGTGACACGCTTGTGTCCATGTTGATGCGGACCCGGCCGCCTTCGCCAAAGCGGGTAACCGCCAGAAACTCGGCCTCGTGCCGCATCTCGAAGGCCCGAACGAGGTCGGCCAGGAACAGGAGTGCGGCATTGAGGACGCCGACGACCACCGGAGTCTTCCCGGCGTAATCGGCGGAGATTTCCGCCCCAAGCTCGGCGACCCGGGCCGAGAGCGCCTCACTCGTCACGACCTCAGTGACAACCGGTTCTACTCCCACGGTGCTTCCTCACGCTTGTCCAGACCCCGCAGATGCGCCAGCCGGGCAACCACGTCCTCGGACAGGGTGGCCCGCAGCGCACGCGCCAGGCGTCGATCTTCCAT
>JABDIW010000490.1 GCA_013003515.1 Acidimicrobiia bacterium | reverse complement strand
GGCTCGAAGCGCGACGGCATGAGGAAGACGTCGGCGCCGGCTTCCATCAGGTGCGCAAGGCCGACATCGAACTCGGCCCGGTATCCGACCGACTCGGGATGGGCCTCGGCAAGCTCGGCGTAGCGGTCCTGCAGTGCGGGGTCTCCGGTTCCCAAAGCGATCAGCGCCATCCGTCCGTCTGCGAGAAACGGCTCGATGGCGTCGGGAATGAGATCGAGGCCCTTCTGATGATCGAAACGCGAGATGACCGCAGCCACCAATGAGTTGTTGTCGGGAATCCCAAAGGCATCCAGCACAGCCGCCCGGTTGATGGCCTTGCCCTCGAGGTGGGCCGCGTCATACGGGGCGGCGAGGTTCGGGTCGGAGGCAGGATCCCACTCCTCGGTGTCGATGCCGTTGACAATGCCGGTGACTCCCCGTGAGCTGAGCAAGTCATCGAGGCCCATGCCCAGTTCGGGGGTCTGGATCTCCGCGGCGTAGGTAGGGCTGACGGTCGTGACCATGTCGGCGCCCGCGATCCCCGATGCCAGCATCCCCACATGTCCGTCGCGCTCGACCAGTCCGCTGAGGCCCCAGACGTCGTCCGGTTCGAACCAACCCTGATGGGCGAGGTTGTGGATGGTGAGGATCGTCGGGGTGCCCTCTGTGGCGACAGCCGTGAGCGAAGCATGCCAGTCGTGAACATGAACCAGATCTGGCGGAGGGCCGATCGCTTCGATGACGGCAGGCACTGCGACAGAGAACCGTCCGAATCGATCCAGGTCGTTGGTCTGATACACCGGTCCGTCTCCGAACAGACCCTCGACGTCGACCGTGACGAGGCGCACTCCGTCGATCTCTCCGATCCAGCAGGACGCAGATCCCGCCACGGTCGGGATGGCTTTGGGGCCGGCGGTGCCGAGGCCGCGGAGCCCTTCGTGGCGAGGCACGACCAGGGTCACATCGATTCCTGACCTGGCAAGAGCAGGCGGAAGATCCGCGGCGACGGCTCCAAGTCCTCCGACCTGGGCGTACGGTGCCAGTTCCGCAATCACGAAAGCAACGTGCATCGCCGCCACAATACGGTCCGTCAGGTGAAGGGTCGCATCGGCCGATGGAGAATCAGTGACGAGCACACCGTTGTGGGAACGAGACCGGCATTGGCCGCTGATGCGGCCGTTCGTGTATTACCTGGTCGAGAACTACATCCCGCCCGCATGGATCCAGGGCAAGCGGGTGGTCGACTTCTCCGCAGGGCTCGCCGACCTCGCCCCGTACCTGGCGTCCAACGACCCCGCCTCGCTCACCCTGACCGTGCCGGATGAGGGTCTGCCAGCACCGGCGGATCTACCCAACGGCACCGCCTGGATCGACGGTGTGCTCGCCTCACGATTGTCCGAGAGCCTTCCGGCCGAGTCGGTCGACCTGTTCTCGGCCCGCATGGTGTTCCAGTTCCCTCGCTGGGAGGACGGGGGCGTCGACGTCGATGTGATGTTGGAGCAGATCGTCACGATCCTGGCGCCGGGGGGGCGGCTGGTGATCACGACGCATGCGTTCTTCCCTCTTCAGCAATTTCCATCTCTCGCATCCGAGCGGGATTCGGACGCGATGCTGATGCGGCTCACAGAGTTGGCCGCGGGTGCCCCTCACGACATTCACGAGATCCTCACGACAGAGGCGCAGCGCATCGCCGGTCTCACCGAGATGGTCACCTACCTGGGTCTTCCACCTCGCCTCGGCTCTGACGGGACCACCGGGTTCGGGTTGAAGATCCCGATGCTCGTGGAGTCGTTCGTCAGGTCGGGGCTGATCCTCGAGACGGTCGAGGAAGTGGAGGTCTTCACCTACCCGCTGGGGATGTGGCACCAGTTCGAGACCCACGGTGACTTCGTCGCCGAACTCGGTCGCGACGTCTTTGCGACGAAGCGGCGGCATCTGGCGGAGCCGATCGATCCGTACAAGCGCCCGTCGGTCGTGCGTTCGATGCTCCAGGAGGTGCGGTGGCGGGTTCCCATCGTGTGGGTTCCCATCGTGCGTGTCGTCGCTCACAAGGCGAGTTGAGCCCGCAAGGCG
>JABDIW010000480.1 GCA_013003515.1 Acidimicrobiia bacterium | reverse complement strand
GAGCTTCACACGACGGCCAAGGCTATCGCTCCGGCGATGACGCAATACACGCCAAAGGGAGCGAGACCGATACGGGTGATGAGCCGAACCAGCACCGCGATCGCCAGATACCCAGAGACGGCAGCGGCGACGACACCGAGCCACAACTCGCCGGAGACACCTCCGGGCTCGCCCCCGAGATCGAGAAGTTGCAGAAAGCCGGCACCGGCGATGGCGGGGATTCCCAGGAGGAACGAGTACCGGGCCGACTCGACCGGCCCGAAGCGGCGGCCCAATCCCGTGGTGATGGTCATCCCGGACCGCGAGACGCCGGGGATCAGAGCCGTCGCCTGGCCGAGACCGATGAGCACTGCGTCAGGGATCGTGCTGTCCTCCAGGACCCGGTGATGGATGGTGATGAATCGGCTTCCGATGAGGATCACGCCGGTCACCATCAACGCCACTGCCACCGCCCGCGGAGTCTCGTTCATTCGGTCGAGTGGTCCCTCGAACAGGAGACCGATGACGGCGGCGGGGATCGTGCCGATGATGAGGAGCTTGAGGATGAAGCGCCCCTCGTCGTCGAACCGGATGACCTTCATGACGTCCCGGCGGTAGTAGGCGAGTACGGCGGCCAGCGTGCCGAGATGGAGCACTGCCGACGTGGCGAGGTCCGGGCCGGCGCGATCGAGCAGGGCGGGCACGAGAACGAGGTGTCCGCTGGATGAGATCGGGAGGAATTCCGTGAGGCCCTGGATCAGGCCCCAGAGGAGGGCGTCTGCCACGGCAGGCGAGACTACTGCCGGTTGCGGCGGACCGGGGACATCTCAGGGACGGACCAGCACCACCACCGCATCGGATGCCGCGGCAAGAGCCACCTCGGCTGCGGCTGCGGGAGGAACGGCGACGGTTCCGAAGGTGCGGACGTCGAACCCGTCGGAACGCCCCGGCGAAGCGACGATGACGTCGATCACGGAGAGTGTCGTCACGAGCCGAGCTTCCGAACCGGGCACGACATGGGTGGGCAGCGGCACCGCAACTATCCACCAGTCGTCGGGGATGACGGACCCGCGAGTCATGGTGGCGGGGGTCAGAGGCTCGCCGACGGCGATGTCCCGAGCCGCATATCCGAGCTCGGTGACCGGTGGAAGCAGGTCCGACGGCACGTCCCGGTACTCGATCGCCCCGGGTCCGACGATCTGGCCCGCGACGAGGGTTGTCGCCGCAAACGGGTAGGCCTCGGTCGAGGTCGGTCGAAGCTCCACCGCGAATGCGGCGGTCACGATCGCCGCGGCCAGGGCCCAGCGCAGGTAGGGGGGATGGGTGAACCAGTGCACCGCATCACGGTATGTCGGACCGGTTCGTCAGTGAAGGGGGTTGCGGGGATCGGGTTGCCCTCCCCGCTACCCCTCCTCCCGAAGGAGGAGGGGAGCCTCGCGCAAGCAGGGGGAATGGTGGGGGACTTGCGTTCGGCATGTCGCGGGGAGGGGGCCTGCGCGCATCGATGACGATGCGTGCGGAGCCCCGATTGCCGCCTCGGGACGTTGGGCGAGTGATCCGACCCCCATCGGGTCAGTACGCCGCATCCCTCTCTGCGCCCTGGGGCGCGGCGACCTCTGGCGGCGACAATGCCAGCGGTCGCACACTATGAAAGCTCCTTCCCCCTTCTCTCGGCCATTCTGGTCCTCCAGAGGCCACCTGTGAAGGGCAAATGGCCGGATTCCTCACAAACAGCCCGGGATCGGCCAGTTGGTCCGCGCCCCGGCATGGTGCTCAGGGCCCCTCGCTAGGCTCGCTGACGTGCCCGAGCCGGTCACCGTCGCCCTGGTCCTCGTCGCCTCCTACCTCGCCGGAGGCGTCGATTTTGGCGTGATCGTGCCCCGGATCATGGGCGTCGACATCTACTCGGCCGGGAGCGGCAACCCCGGAACCTCCAACGTGTTCAGGTCGCTGGGCAAGGGGCCGGCGCTGCTGGTGATGGTCGGCGATGCCGCGAAGGGGCTCGGTGCGGCCGCACTCGGATCGCTCGTCGTGTCCGATGCCGTTGGGTTTGCGTGTGTCCTGGCCGCCGTCGTCGGCCACATCCTCCCGGTGTGGCATCGCTTCAAGGGCGGCCGCGGGGTCGCCACGGCAATCGGCGGTCTCGCCTGGTTGGCACCGTGGCCGGGCCTCATCATCGCCGCGGTGTGGCTGTCCATCGTCGTTGTCCTCAAGATCGCGTCGGCGGCGTCGCTGTTGGCGATGATCCTGTATGTCCCCGCTGCAGTGCTCCAGGGTCATCGGGGATGGGCACTCGTGTGGGCCGGTCTCACTGCCGCCGTCGTCATCGTTCGGCACTCGGCCAACATTCGACGTCTCCTGTCAGGCGCAGAGCGAAGGATTGCCCGTGAGGCCACTGGTTGACGCCCAGCGTGCCGTGCTCGCAGCCGTGAAGCGCCTGCCGGTCATGGCGATGGGTCTGCGTGAAGCGCGGGGTCTCACCCTTGCCGAGGCAGTCACAGCACCCCATGACATACCGCCGTTTCCGAATTCCGCCATGGACGGATACGCGGTCAGGGCGGCCGACGTGTCAGATGTGCCGGTGGTGCTGAACGTTCTCGAGGACCTTCCGGCGGGCACGGTGCCACGAGAATCGGTGAGTCCGGGGACCGCAATCAAGATCATGACCGGAGCGCCGATGCCGGATGGGGCCGACGCCATCGTGCCGGTGGAGGCGACCGATGCCGGGTCCACGACCGTCGAGATCCGTGAGCGTGCCGATGCCGGCGACCACATCCGGTTGGCCGGCGGAGACGTTGTCGCGGGCACCGTCGTGCTGGAGCCGGGCATCCGCCTCACTGCGGCCCACCTCGGTGTCCTCGCTTCGGTTGGCGCCGCCTGGCCGCACGTTCACCGACGTCCGCTGGTGGGCATCCTCTCCACCGGAGACGAGCTGGTTCCTCCCGAGACGATGAACCTGGAGCGGGGGAAGATCCGCGACTCGAATCGGATTTCGCTTCGCCACGTCGTGGAAGAGGCCGGTGCGGTAGCCGTCGACTTCGGTATCGCACCGGATGACCCGGTCGTGTTGCGACGGGCGCTGGGTCATGCCGCACAGGAGTGTGACCTGGTCGTCACCTCCGGAGGCGTATCGATGGGTGAGTACGACCTGGTCAAGCAGGTGCTTGGAGAGCTCGGCGGTGTCGACTTCTGGAAGGTGGCGATGCAGCCCGGGAAGCCGTTTGCGTTCGGCGACCTCGACGGCACTCCGTTCTTCGGGCTTCCCGGCAATCCGGTCTCGGTGATGGTCTCGTTCGAGCAGTTCGTCAGGCCGTCGATCATGAAGCTGCTCGGATCGGCCGCCCTGTTCCGGCCCAGAATCGCCGGGACGATGA
>JABDIW010000478.1 GCA_013003515.1 Acidimicrobiia bacterium | reverse complement strand
TCGGATCGCTCGGTCACGAGGAACTCGAGGTCCTGGCGACCCGGTTCTCGCCGATTTCGGCGCCAGGTGGCTCGACGTTGATGACCGAAGGCGAGGCGGGTGACGGCCTCTACCTGCTCACCGCAGGACGCCTTCGCGCCTATGTCTCGATCGGCGAGGCGCCATCGCCGGTTGGCGACATCGGACCCGGCGAGCTCGTCGGTGAGATGGCCCTCCTCTCGGATGAGCCCCGGTCTGCCACGGTACGGGCGTTGCGAGACAGCGACCTGCTGTTCCTGTCGCGCACCGATTTCGAGGATCTCGTCGCCTCACATGGAGCCGTGCTGATGGCGGTCACTCGACTCCTCGTCGATCGCCTCCGGGATGCGATTCGCGGGGTGCGCCGCGAGCCCGTCGCCAAGACCGTTGCCGTTGTCCCGCTCGATCCGGCTGTCGATGTGGGGGGCCTCGCCGACGCTCTCGCCCGGGATCTGGACGATCGGGCGATCATCATCGCCGAATCGGCCGGCGGAAGCTCCCTCCCAACCGACCTGCACGTCGTGGAGGCAAGCCATGATCTGGTCATCTACCTCGGGAACCTCGAGGACGAAGAGTGGACCCGTCGCTGTGTTCGTCAGGCCGACCGCGTCTTGCTCGTCGCCGACGCAACGGCCGATCCCGGGCAGCGTCCCATCGAACGGATCCTCGGTGAGATCGAGCCCAGCGTGGCTCCGGCCGTCGATCTGGCCCTGGTGCACAGCCGCGGAGGATTCCCGTCGGGAACGAGCCGGTGGCTCGAACCACGCAACGTCGGCCGGCACTTCCACGTGCGAGCCGACAACCAGAACGATGTCAGCCGGGTGGCCAGGTTCCTGACCGGAAAGGCTGTGGGCGTCGTCTTCTCCGGAGGCGGAGCCCGCGGCTTCGCCCACTTCGGGGTCTACCGGGCGCTGCAAGATGCTGGAGTGCCGGTCGACGCCATCGCAGGCACGAGCTTCGGGTCGGCCATCGGCGTGCTGCTGGCCATGGATCTCTCGTATGAGGCGGCGATCGATTCGCTGCGTCGGACCACGGTCGACAGCGGATCGCTCATCGACTTCACGTTCCCGGCGGCGGCGCTGTCCAAGGGCACCAAGATCAGCGACCGCCTGCGATCTGAGCTCGGAGACGTCGCCATCGAGGACCTGTGGCTGCCGTTCCTCTGCGTCTCGTCCGACCTCACCATCGGAGAAGAGCGGATCCACACAACGGGGGCGGCATGGAGGGCGGTGCGGTCATCAGTTGCGATCCCCGGCATCTTCCCGCCGATGACATCAGTTGACGGTCACGTCCTCGTAGACGGCGGCGTGATCGACAACCTGCCCGTGGACCCCATGGTTCGGACCATGGACGTCGGTTCGGTCATCGCCATCGACGTCCGGGCTCGCACCGACTTCAGTGCCGAGAACCTGGCCGATGATGGCGCACTCAGCGGCTGGCAGGTCGCTTTCAAGCGGCTCAACCCCTTCAGCGAGTCGATGTCCGTTCCGCGGATGGTCGATGTCCTCCTGCGATCGACCGAGGTGGCAAGCGCCGATCCCGAGGCCGAGCCCGACTTCGTCTTCCGGCCTCCGGTCCAGGACTTCCAGGTGCTCGAATTCAAGTCGTGGGAAGCGATCACCGACGTCGGCTACCGACACGCGTTCGAGCGAATGGAGGAGTGGGAAGGCGAGGGACGGCGACTACCCAAGGGCTGAGACTCAGCCGGGTGCATCCTGGCGGTTCGCCGCCTGGCGGTATCGGTACTCATAGGCCCGTCCCATGCCGAACTTCCCCTCGTACATGGCCATCGCCGGAGCACTCGTCGGCTCGTGCACCTGGAGGTATGCGGTGGTGGCGCCCCGCTCACGGCCCCACGCAAGGAGACCGCGGCTGAGCCGCTCTCCATGACCCCGCCGGCGAAGCCGGGGATCGACGATCAGGCCGTAGAGACCCACGAGATCGCCGTCGACGACCGCATGGCCGATGGCCGCTGGGACTCCGGTTGGGGTCGCGACGAGGCCAAACCCGACGGAATCCCCCGAAATCCGGTGCAGGATTCCCTTCCACGCTGCTTCGTATTCGGCGGAGAGCGCCGACCAGGCACCCCGCGCAGCCAGCCATGTCTCGCTCGGTGATCTCGTCGTCTCCACTGCGGCGCCGTCGGGTATAGAACCCACCATCACCCAGGTGCCACCGTCTTCGGCATACCCCATCGAAGCGAGACGATCATCGAGGCCGGCGGGATTCGAGATGGGAGTCAATCGAAAAACGGGCCGCAGGGCGCGCTCCCGGTACCACCGCTCACACTTTCCTACTGCCGCCACCAGGTCGGCAGGGTGAGGGCTGAATGGGTTCACCGAGTTGGCACGGCGGGTGTGGCCGCCTGCGGCGCGAAGCTCCCAGCCGTCCATACGGTCGACTTCGGCGGCCGGCCAGGCCCGGGCAAGAGCGCGTTCGAGTCGGGTCACCAGAACGTTGTCGGTCACGACGTCGAGAATCCGAGCTGCCGCCATCCTTCGTAGATGGCGATGGCGGCGGCGTTTGCGAGATTGAGAGACCGGCCTCCCTCGGCGATCGGGATCCGGCACACATCCGAGATGAAGTCTGCGGCCAGAACCTCACTTGGCAGCCCGGCGGATTCGGGACCGAACAACATGACATCGCCGCGACCGAAGGCGACATCGGTGTACAGCCTCTCTCCGTGCTGGGAGAAGCCGAACCACCGGGCAGGACCGATCGACTCGACAGCATCGGCGATGGAGTCGTGCTGCTGAACAGTCGCGTGTTCCCGGTAGTCGAGGCCGGCACGACGCATCCGGGCGTCATCCAGCTCGAATCCGAGGGGATGAACGAGGTGGAGTCGGCACCCCGTGTTCACCGTCAGCCGCATGAGGTTGCCGGTGTTGGGCGGGATCTCGGGTTGATAGAGGACGACGTGGAACACGTCGTATGAGGCTAGGGCGTGGGCTTCTTGGGGCGTCGAGTGTTCTAGAAGGGTGTGGTGGGTCCGATTTCGGCCCACTTGGTAGTGGTGAACCCGTTGGTTTGGGAGATCGACGTCCACCAGCGACCCCGCTGAGGATGGA
>JABDIW010000466.1 GCA_013003515.1 Acidimicrobiia bacterium | reverse complement strand
AGCGCAGCAGGGTCGACACCGTAGGACGGCGCCTCGTCCTCGATCTGTCTGAGGATCTGCCAGATCGCCAGCTCGTCCAAGTTGGATGACAGGACGATGCCGGGCTCCGGGAAGCCGGCGTCGTTGAGAAGCCGCGCCGCCTGGATCGCCAGATAGGCCAGGTCACCCGAGTCGAGTCGTATGCCAACTGGCTCGTGGCCGGCCGCCCGCAGCTCCTCGAACACCGTGATGGCGTTGGGCACGCCGCTGTCGACCGTGTCGATGGTGTCGACCAGCAGCACGCAATCGTCCGGGTAGGCGTTGGCGAACTTCCGAAAGGCCTCCAGCTCACCACCCCCGAGCGCCATGAACACCTGGACCATCGAGTGGCCGTGGGTCCCCTTCGGGAGGTGCCCGAGCACATGGGACACCCCGACGTTGGAGGTGAAGTCGGCGCCCCCGATGAGCGCTGCCCGGCTGGCGGCGTTGCCGGCGACGCCAGGCGCACGACGCAGTCCGAAGTCGAGGACGGGCCGGCCCCGGCCGGCTTCGGAGACCCTTGAGGCCTTGGTGGCGATGAGGGTCTGGTAGTTGAGATGGTTGAGCAGTGACGTCTCGAGGATCTGAGCAATGGCGAGCGGGCCTTCGACGATGGCGATGGGCTCATTCGGGTGCACCACCCGGCCCTCGGGAATCGCTCTGATCGACACCCTGGTGAAGTCCACCTCAGTGCGAAGCCAGTCCAGGAACGGCTGGCGGAACAGTCGCTCGCCGGTCGCCGACTCATGGGAGGCGAGGAGCTCGAGATCGGCGTCGGTGGGTCGGGACCGATCGAGCCAGTCGAGCAACCAGCCGAGCCCGGCAGCCACGCAGTACCCGGCCTGGTGCTTGCCGTAATCGGGGTAACTGCGGAACGTGTAGTCGAACTGGGCGGGCAGATCGTGCATGCCCTGCTCCACATACAGCTGAGCCATCGTCAGCTGGTACTGATCGGTGAACAGGAACCCTTCGGCGAGTTGTTGCTCGTCTGGTGTCACGCCCACCATGCTCGCAGGCGGACGAGCCAGGTGCGTCAGCCGGTCGAGCCGAGCGTGATGGTCCGAACCACTTCCGAGCCATCCCGCACGACTGTCACGTCGATGGTGGTCCCAGGACGCAGCGTCGTGATGTCGGCGCGAAGCGCTGATCCGTCGCGGATCGGCTTACCGTCGACGGCGATCACGAGGTCACCGACCCGGAGGCCACCGTCAGCTGCAGCTGAGCCGGCAACCACGCTCTGGATGAGCGCACCGGAGTCGCCATTCGCCGGAGACGTCATGCTGACTCCGAGGAACGCCAGGCCAACGTCCTCGCCTGCCACCAACTGGTCGGCGACGATGACGGCGAGATCGATGGAGATCGCGAAGCCGACACCCTCGTTGCCACCGGAGTTGGTGAAGATCTGATCGTTGATGCCGATCACGCGCCCGGCGAGATCGACCAGGGGTCCACCCGAGTTGCCGGGATTGATGGCGGCATCGGTCTGCACCATCGTGATGTTCGAGACGATCCGATCCGTGGCGCTGACGATTCCCGATGTGACGGTCTGATCGAGACCAAACGGGCTTCCCACCGCGACCGCGGTCTGTCCAACGGTCAGCTCGGACCCGTCGGCGAGGGTGGCAACGGCAAGGATCGCGGATGGGTCGATGGAGACAACGGCGACATCAGTCGGATCATGGGTTCCCACCACAGTTCCGCCCACCGACGTCCCGTCTGCAAGCCGCACGGTCACGGACTGCGAACCCTCCACGACGTGGGCCGCCGTGAGGATGTAGCCGCGAGCGTCGTAGACCACGCCCGAGCCGAGACCGCTGTTGGTGTCGATCTGGACGACGGCGGGAGCCACGGATGCAGCAGCGGCAGCAACGGGCTCGAGGTCACCGACAACTGCGGGGATCGTCGGTGTCGGCGCTGCGGGAGCGATGGTCGTCGAGGGAACGACCGTCGTCGCAGGAGCGCTCGTGGCAACCGCCGTCACCTGCCCCGATCCCGCCGTGTCTGCTGTGATGCGCCCAAGCCCGAAACCAGACGCCGCTATGACCGCAGCGGCGACGATGCCGGCCAGAAACCCAGGGAACCGTCGTCGGCTCCGGGTCTCTTCTGCCGGAGGTTCGACAGGTGGTGAAGACACACGACGTGGTGGCTCGAATGCCTGGCGGCGCGGGTACTCGAACTCGGGCACGCGAGAGCCCGCACCGACAGGGGAAGGGATGTCGGTGCGGGGCTCGACGCGCTGCGGAGCGGCGGTGACGCGGGGGAACTCGGGAGGTGTGATCGGCTCCGGCTCGAGGGGCTCGTTCATGGACTGATCCTTCTGCTCTCTGATGCGGTGACTCTCCCCCTATACGTTGAGGAACCCCTGAACGGATCATGAGAAGACCATGAGAAACGGGAATCCGACCGTCGAGACTCGATTCCTCCGCCGCGTCCACACCGGAACCGACCCGCAGGGCATTCCGGA
>JABDIW010000459.1 GCA_013003515.1 Acidimicrobiia bacterium | reverse complement strand
ACCTTGACGTTGGTGACGCTGCCACCCTTGTCGATGATCGCCTCGACGATCACCACCCCCTGGATACGCGCCTTGCGGGCGATCTCGGTGTACTGGGGATTGGGCGCCTGCAGCTTCTTGGGCGGCTTGACGTCTCCGCCAACGCGGATCGGGCCGGTGGGCTCGGGCGGCGGCGGCGCGTCGGGCACGCCGAAGATCAGGTCGGTGTCGGGCAGGTCGATCTCCGGCTCGATATCCTCCTCGAGGCGGATCGGCTCCGGCTCGTCCGGGGTGGGGTCGGGAATCGGCACCTTCTTCGACCGCGGCTTGGGGATCTCCTGCTGCTGTTTCGGCGGCGGCGGCTTGAAGCGCACCTGCTGGACGACGTAGACCTTCTGCTTCTTCTGCTCCTGGGCCTCGAGGACCAGCTCGGGGAAGGTGACGGCAAACAGGATGATGTGGAAGATGATGGCGCCGATCAGGGCGAACCGGACGTGCTTCCTGTCCTCGCGCTCCTCGAGGGCGAACGCCGCGAACTCACCGCCACCTGCGATCTCATCCGTCTGCTTCTGCGGCTTGGTGGGTTTGGTCGGCTTCGTGGGCTCAGCCATGGTCTACCTCCAGCGTCCTCAGTACCAGAACATCTCGATCTCCCGTTGGGTGGGGATCGAGACGTTCTTGACCGGCATGCCTATTTTGTCGGGCGCCTGTCGGAGCTCGTCGAAGACGTCCACCATGCCGCCGTACTCAGCCATCTCGTTGGGGCGGATGATCACCGGCTTCATCGGGTTTCTCTCGAGCTTGGGCTTGAGATAGTCCAGCACGCCGTCCAGTTCCATCGACTTCCCGTCGACGATCAGGGCTCCGCCGGGCTGGATCTCGATGAGCACCGACTCCTCCTTGTCGACCAGAGGCGTGTCGTCCTCTTCCTGCGGCAACGAGAAATCCAGGCCGCGGGTCGCCGCGAAGGTGGTCGTCACCATGAAGTAGATGATCAGCAGGAAGGCGATGTCCGCCATCGAGGCGGTGGGAATCTCGTCGCTTACGCTGTCGCGTTTGAACCTCATGGCTCTAGCCTCCGGCGCCTACGGTGTCGATGGC
>JABDIW010000422.1 GCA_013003515.1 Acidimicrobiia bacterium | reverse complement strand
ACCACAGGCTCGGCATCGCCAGAGCACGCCGAAACCAGCGCCGCCATCAGCGTGACGATGAGCGCCCGTTTGAAGCTCAGGTTCCGAGTGCTTCGACCATCGCCGACCCCAGATCGGTCGGCGTCGGAGCGATGACGACGCCTGCCGCCGAGAGGGCGTCGATTTTGGCCGCAGCAGTTCCCATGCCGCCCGAAATGATCGCCCCGGCATGCCCCATGCGCTTGCCAGGGGGCGCCGTCGTGCCCGCGATGAACCCGGCAACCGGCTTGGTCATGTTGGACTTGAT
Organism: Acidimicrobiia bacterium; assembly: GCA_013003515.1. Taxonomy (GTDB): domain Bacteria; phylum Actinomycetota; class Acidimicrobiia; order Spongiisociales; family UBA5794; genus JABDIW01. Next base: position 3,666 of record JABDIW010000422.1, on the reverse strand, counting down.
CCAATCGGCCGCCTCTTCTTCCGCAGTGCCGCCGATCTCTCCGATCATGATGACCCCCTCAGTTGCAGGGTCCTCGTTGAAGAGCGCAAGACAGTCGATGAAGTTCGTGCCGTTGACAGGGTCTCCGCCGATGCCGATGGCCGTCGTCTGGCCGAGTCCCAACTCGGTCAGCTGGAACACCGCCTCGTACGTCAGGGTGCCGGATCGGCTGACCACCCCGATCTTTCCGGGCCGGTGGATGTATCCCGGCATGATCCCGATCTTGCACTCCCCCGGCGTGATGACCCCGGGGCAGTTGGGCCCGACGAGGCGAGTCGGATGATCTGCGATGAAGCGCTTGGCGCGGATCATGTCACTCACCGGGATCCCCTCGGTGATGGCGACCACCAGGTCGAGGCCGGCGTCGACCGCCTCCATGATCGCGTCGGCGGCGAACGGCGGAGGCACGTACACGACACTCGCCGTTGCGCCGGTCTCGGCCGCGGCTTCGGCCACCGAGGCGTAGATCGGCAGATCGAGTCCGTAGCGATCGTCGCGACCGGGAACGCCGGAGTGATCGGTGTCGCCCTCGAAGCGCTCCACGGTCCCCGCCTTGCTCGGGTGCACGGCGGCGACCATGTCGGTGCCGTAGGCGATTGCCTTGTCCGTGTGGAACCGGCCAGTACGGCCCATCCCCTGGACGATGACTTTGGTGTTCTTGTCTACGAGGACGCTCATGACGCCATCTCCAGGATCTTCTCGGCTCCGTCCTTCATGTCGGTGGCCGTGACGATGTCGATGCCCGACTCGGCGAGAATCCGTCTGCCCTCATCGACGTTCGTCCCCTCCAGTCTGACGACGAGCGGGACCTCCAGCCCTACGTCTCTCACAGCCTCGACGACCCCCTCGGCGATGGTGTCGCAGCGCATGATCCCCCCGAAGATGTTGACGAAGATGCCTTTGACGCTCGGGTCCTTGGTGATGATCTTGAAGGCTGCCGCCACCTTCTCGGCAGTCGCGCCGCCTCCGACATCGAGGAAGTTGGCCGGCTCCCCACCGACGTACTTGATGATGTCCATCGTCGCCATGGCGAGACCAGCGCCGTTCACCATGCACCCGATGGTTCCGTCCAGCTTGATGAACGACAGGTCGAACTCGGCGGCCTCTATCTCGGCCGGATCCTCTTCGGACTCGTCACGCATGTCGGCGATATCGGGTTGGCGATACAGGGCGTTTGCCTCGAAACCCATCTTCCCGTCGAGCGCCATGACGGCCCCATCTGTTGTGACGACGAGCGGGTTGATCTCGATGAGATCGGCATCCCATTCCATGTAGGCCCGAGCCAGGGAGAGGAAGAAGGCGGTGGCGTTGCGGTGGGCGTCACCGTCGATCCCGAGCCCTCGAGCCATGCGTGCTGCCTGGAAGGGCAGCAAACCGTGCGCAGGGTCGATCGTCTCGCGCAGGATCTTCTCCGGGGTGGTCGCCGCCACCTCTTCGATCTCGGTGCCACCCTCGGTCGAGCCCATGAGCAACACGCGAGACGTCGAACGGTCGAGGAGCACGGAGAGGTACAGCTCGCGATCGATGGAGATGCCCTGTTCGACGTACAACCGGTGAACGGTCTTGCCCTCGGGCCCCGTCTGAATCGTGACGAGCGTCGATCCCAGCATCTTCGAGGCAACGGAGCGCACGGCGTCTTCCGCCGCAGCTGGGCCTCCCTCGATGCCGTCGGTGATCACCACGACACCGCCCAGGTCCGGGTGCTCCACGAAACGGCCCTTGCCGCGGCCGCCGGCGTGTATCTGCGACTTCACGACGACCACCGGGTTCCCCGAGCTCTCGATCAGCGGTCGAACCGCGGCGACGGCCTCGTCGACGGTCTGGGCGGCCCGTCCCTGCGGAACGGGGATGCCGCGATCAGCCATCAGCTGTTTCGCCTGGTATTCGTGGATCTTCACTTGTTCCTCTCAGTCGGACGGGAGATGCGCATGCACCCAGGTGGTGATCTCATCGAGCGATGTGCCGGGCGTGAAGATCTCCTCCAGGCCGAGCTGCTTCAGTTCGGCGATGTCGGCATCCGGGATGATCCCGCCACCGAAGACCGTGATGTCTGATGCGTCCCGCTCGGCCAGAAGCTCGACCACCCGGGGAAACAGGGTCATGTGGGCGCCGGACAGGACGGAGAGCCCGATGCCATCGACATCCTCCTGGATGGCCGTCTCCACGATCTGCTCCGGGGTCTGATGCAGGCCGGAGTAGATGACCTCGCAGCCGGCGTCGCGCAACGCCCGAGCGACGACCTTGGCTCCACGGTCGTGGCCGTCAAGGCCGGGTTTGGCGATGAGGACGCGAGCAGGCACCGAGTCAGCTTACCGCCGGTCCGACATCGGCTATCGATCGGTCCAGGTGACCTCGATGGTCGAGCCATCGTCATCGGGAGTGATCTCGAACACTGCGATGATGCCGGCCCCGTCACCGGCGAACAGCACTGTGCTCTCCTGACCGGTCGGGACCGAACTCAACTGCTGATCGACCTCGAGCCCCTGCATGAGCAACACCGTCTCGAGGGCAGAGCCGACCTCGTCTGCCGACCGGTCGGTCTCGCCGGAATACACCCTCTGTTCTATGACATCCGAAGCCGGAGAGCTCTCGGGCTCGTCGCTGCTGTTGTAGCGGGGGTGACCGATCGTGGCCGACATCTGGATGACCCCGGTCTCCTGGACGGCCTGGTCCTTGATCACCGGCAGGGCGGGAGCGATCTGGATGATCCGACGGGTTGGACGAAACGCGTTGCCGATGGCACCGGTCGACGGCGCCGGCAATGCACTCGACGACGCGACGAGGACGGCCATCGCGAGCACGCCGATCAGGCGCAGCAGTTTCGCCACGGTCTCTTCACTCCCCTGCACAGTGCGGCCCCCTGAGCCGCTGTGTCTCTTCTTCGCAATGTACCCCAGCCTGGCCACCATCGGAGCCACCCGACCCAAAACGGGTCACGAACTAGACCTTCTCCAGTGGGGCCCAGGCCAGGAGCAAGCGTTTCTGCCCCGGGCCGTCGAACTGAACGACCGCCTCGGCGCGATCACCATCACCGGTGACCGTGGCGACGGTCCCCAAACCCCAGTGATCGTGGCGAACTCGATCACCGATGGTGATCTCATCTCCCTTCACACCACCGGCTCGATCGGTGCGCTCCACCGCCGCCTTCCGGCTGCGGGTCGCCGTCTCCAGAAGCTCCTCCGGGAGCTCACCGAGGAACCGGGACGGAGGGTTGTAGTTGGTGCCGCCCCACAGCATGCGGCTCCAGGCCCGGGTGAGGAAGAGGCGCTCTTCGGCCCGCGTCAGCCCGACGTAACACAGTCGTCGTTCCTCTTCGAGCTCCCCAGGATCACCGAGCGCCCGCATGTGGGGGAAGACGCCGTCCTCGAGGCCGGTGATGAACACGACCGGATACTCCAGTCCCTTGGCATTGTGGAGCGTCATCAACGTCACCCCGGCCGGCCCGTCGTCGAGTGCGTCGACGTCGGAAACCAGCGAGATCGATTCGAGGAACGCCTGCAGCCGTTCCCGCCCCGACAGCTCTTCCCAGTCGGCGGGAGAGATCGACGGGGGTGGGTGCTCTTCGAAGTCCGCGGCGGCCGAGACGAGCTCCTCGAGGTTCTCTTCCCTCCCCATCGCCTCGATGGT
>JABDIW010000416.1 GCA_013003515.1 Acidimicrobiia bacterium | reverse complement strand
CTCGAAGGGCCGACGTCGGGCCGCTCTGCCATCGCCGACTACTCGGGTCTGGCATCTCGCTCGCCACTCGTGGCCGGTTCGCTCGCAATCCTCATGCTGGGACTGGCCGGAATCCCGCTCACGTCCGGCTTCGTCGGCAAGTTCGTGGTCTTCCAGACCGCCGCCAACGCCGGCTACCTGGCGCTCGTCATCCTCGCCCTGCTCGGGTCGGTTGCGGGCCTGTTCTTCTATTTGCGGATCATCGTCGTGATGTACTTCCAGGAACCAGCTGTCGCCGTCGGTCCCGGAGCGGCCACGGCCACTCCGGATCCCGATCGTCTGTCAGGTGGCGCGCTGGCGGCGTCCGTGGCGCTGACGATCGCATTCGGCATCGTGCCCTGGCCCCTCCTGAATCTCGTCACGGATGCGCTTCCCTTCTAGGGCACTGGCGGTCCTCGTCCTGGCGGGGGCCGTCCTCCTGCCCCTTCCCCTGCGCCCAACGGTCATCAACACCAACCAGTACATCGTTCCCGAAGGTGACGTGTTCACCGAGGACGTGTACGCAGTCGCCAACCGTGCGGTCATCGAGGGCCGCATCGACGGTGACCTGTCGTTCGCCGGGGGCGACGTCGTCATCACCGGGATCGTGGTCGGCGATCTCAACGTCGCCAGCAGCGCCAGCGTCCGCATCGAGGGCACCATCGACGGCTCGGTGAGGGGAGCTGCCGCCGACCGCCTCGAAGTTCTCGGCACGGTGACCGGTGACGTGGCGTTCGCGGCACGGTCCGTCGTGATCGAAGGCGAAGTGGGTCGCGATGTTCTCTACTTCGGAGCCGGTCTGGAGATTCGGGGAGACGTCGGGCGTGACATCCGCGGACAGATGCTCACGGCACTCATCGACGGTGAGATCGGGAACGTCGTCGACATCCGGGTCAACGGTCTGGAGGTCGGCCCTTCGACGGTGGTCGGCGGCGAGATCATCTATCGGTCCAACGCCGATGCCTCTGTGTCCAACCAGGCGACCCTCGACGATGGCATCTCCAAGTTCCCGGCGACACAGCGGTTCGAGATCGAGCTGCTGGTCCGGGCCGTGACCATCCTGGGGTTCCTCGGCTTCCTCGTCGCCGGCGTCCTTCTGTTCTGGCTATTCCGATCCACGGCTCCGAGAGCCGTGGCGGTCATCAATCGTCGCCCCGCCTTCACCCTCGGGGTCGGTTTCACGGCTGTCGTCGGGATCCCTGTCCTGGTGACCCTGCTGGTGGCGACCCTCGTCGGCATCCCCGTCGCCGTTCTCGTGTTCGTGCTCTACGCGCTCGGCTGGCTGTTCATCGCCCCGGTTCCTTCAGTCACCGTGTTCGGTGATCGGCTGCTCGGCGGGAAGCGGTCTCTCTTCGCCGGCTTCTTCGTTGGCGCCGTCTTGCTGAGGCTGGTGTTCTGGATCCCGTGGGTCGGTGCCTTCGTCGGGCTTGCTCTGTTCCTGTCGGCCGTGACCTGGGGCTTCGGCGGCTGGCTGGTCGCTGCCTGGGAGCAGCGGGCTACGAACCTCGCGTCCGCTCGGCCGCTGGCTCCGGCATGGATGACGTCCACGGCGACCGATGACTCTCGTAGCGATGCTCCGCCCGCTGACTGGGAGCCGCCGCTGCCTCCTGTCGGCTAGCGACACGAATCGGCGAAACTGCCCTCGTGCCCGAAGGTCACACCATCCATCGATATGCCCGTCGTCATCTCGAGACGCTGGGAGGTCAGCGCCTGGCCGTGTCGTCACCCCAGGGCCGTTTTGCCGACGGCGCTGCCCGGCTCGATGGCCGGCGTCTCGAAGAGGTGGACGCCGTCGGCAAGCACCTCTTCTACCGATGGGAGGGAGACGAGACCCTCCATGTTCATCTCGGGCTCTTCGGTCGCTTCCGCACTCATCGAGCAACCGTTCCCGAGCCCTCCGACGGCACGAGGCTCGCGATGGTCGGCGACGAGGCAACCGTCTACCTCTCCGGGCCGACCGCCTGCGAGCTCATCGGACCCGACGAGGAGGTGACGATCCGAGAGCGCTTGGGGCCCGATCCCCTCGCTGCCGGAGTGAACGGCGACGGGTTGGCACAGGTGCGCCACAACCTCTCTCGGCGGAGGATTCCCATCGGCGCGGCTCTGTTGAATCAGTCGGTCGTTGCCGGGGTCGGCAACGTCTACCGCGCGGAGGTGCTGTTCCTCGCCGGCATCCACCCCGCCACACCTGCCAACGAGGTGACGCCCGACGAGGTCCGCACGATCTGGGAGCTCACTCGACAGCAGCTCCGCCGCGGTGAGCGCGCCGGTCGCATCGTCACGGTCGATCCCCACGAGGTGGGTGCCCGGAGTCGCCGCGACCTGAGTCGCGACGAGCGGCTCTACGTCTACAAGCGCAGCGGTGAGCCGTGCCGTCGCTGTGGCATGGCCATTGCGGCCGGGGAGATGGCGAACCGCACCATCTGGTGGTGCCCATCGTGTCAGGATGGCGCCAACTGATGCGTGTGCTCGTCTTCTCCAGCCATCCCCACGACGAGGAGTTTCTCACCCGGGCCAATGCCGACCACGGTCACGAGCTCGTCTTCGTCGAGTCACGGCTTCGTGAGTCAGTGGCACGACTCGCCCGGGGTTTCGAGGCCATATGCGCCTTCGTCAACGACGACCTGTCCGAGCCCGTGCTGAGAGCCCTGCACGACGAAGGCGTACGGCATATCGCGCTGCGTAGTGCCGGGTTCAACCATGTCGATCTCGACGCGGCCCGTGCCCTCGGGTTCACCGTGGCCCGGGTGCCTGCCTATTCGCCCTATGCGGTTGCCGAGCACACGGTGGCCATGATCCTCGCCCTCAACCGCAAGATCTACCGGTCCTACAACCGGGTCAGGGACGGCAACTTCGCACTCGACGGTCTGATGGGGTTCGACCTCCACGAACGTACGGTCGGCATCGTCGGTACCGGAAAGATCGGTGAACGGGTGGCATCGGTCCTGTCGGGCTTCGGATGCACACTGCTGGGCTACGACCCGTATCCCAACCCGGCGGCAATCGAGCTGGGCGTCGAATACGTGGACCTGGCAGAGCTGTTCTCCCGGTCCGACGTGGTGACCCTGCACACTCCGCTGACTCCGGAGACCCACCATCTGATCGACGCCGAGACGCTGTCGACGATGAAGGACGGCGTCATGATCATCAACACGAGCAGGGGAGCGTTGGTCGACACCGTTGCCGTCATCGACGGACTGAAGTCGGGCAAGGTTGGGTACCTGGGGCTCGATGTCTATGAGGAGGAGGAAGAGCTGTTCTTCGAGAACCTCTCCGACCGCATGATTACCGATGACGTGTTCTCCCGGCTGCTCACGTTCCCCAACGTCATGGTGACCGGCCATCAGGCCTTCTTCACCGAGGAAGCGATGACCGACATCGCCGAGACCACGATGGCGAACCTGACGGCGTTCGAGCAAGGCACCCCCAGCGGCAACGAGCTGTGATGAGTCTCTCCCCCCACCCATGGGGGGAGGGGGGATGCAGTTGTTTCCCAACTGGAAGACAAGTGTTGCCCCCCTACCTCCAGCCTCGGCTTCGCCTCGGCTGCAGGAACCTTCCCCCCTTGAAAGGGGGGACAGGCCTACCTCGGAAACACGACGACTTCGTCGATGGCTACTTCGACCTTGTCTCCGGGGTTGAGGACGGGGGTCGGGCCGAGACGGGACCGGATCACCCGGCCCTCGGCGAGCTGGATGTAGACCAGCTGATCGTGACCGTAGAACTCGCGGTGGATGACGGTCGACGGGCCGTCCGTGGCCGGGAGGGGTTGTACCCATTCGGGCCGGATCATCACGGTCACCGGCCCTGGCTCTGCTCCCAGGGCCGGGAACGTCCCGAGCTCGGTGTCGACGGCGCCGATACGGGCCTCGCCGTCGATGAACTCACTTTCGCCAAGGAAGTCGGCAACCCACGATGAGACGGGATGGCGGTAGACGTCCTGGGGTCGCCCGACCTGGAGCACACGCCCGGAGTCCATCACGGCGACGATGTCGGCCATCGACAGCGCCTCCTCCTGGTCGTGGGTGACGAACACGGCGGTCGCCCTCGCTTTCTGGAGGATCGCCCGCAGCTCACGACGCATTCGTGATCGCTGTGGCGCATCGAGGTTCGAGAACGGCTCATCGAGAAGGATCACCTCGGGGCCCGGCGCCAATGCCCTGGCGAGGGCAACCCGCTGTTGCTCGCCCCCCGACAGCTCGTGGGGCATGCGACTGCCCATGTCGGGCATTCCCACCAGACCGAGGACGTCTGCGACGCGGTGGGTTTCGCTTGCGTGCAGTCCGTAGGCGACGTTGCGGGCCACGGTCATGTGGGGGAAGAGGGCGTAGTCCTGGAACACCATGCCAACTCTGCGTCGCTCCGGGGCGACCCAGACCTGATCTCCGGCGACCTCGAGACCCGAGATGGTCACGTTGCCGCCATCGGGGCGCTCGAAGCCGGCGATGACCCGCAGCGCCGTCGTCTTCCCACAGCCGGAGGGGCCGAGCAGCGACAAAACGGAGCCTGTGGGTACGTCGAGGTCGAACCCGTCGAGGGCGACCGCGTCTCCGAACCGCTTGACGAGGCGATGGGCATGGATGGCGATGTCGTCGCCGTGGATCGTCATAAGGGCTGCATTCTGCGCCGGATCACGAGCATATAGATGGGCATCACGGACACGGCGATGAGAAGCAGAGCCGGAACCGCAGCCTGACCGTAGCGAAGCTGGTCGGTGGCAGACCAGACGTCGACAGCCAGTGTGTCGAAACCTGTGGGCCGCAACAGCAGCGTGACCGGCAGCTCCTTCAGCGTCGACAGGAACACGAGAACGGCGCCGACTCCGATCCCACGCCTGATGAGGGGCAGGGTCACCTCGAGGAACGCCTGGACCGGGGTACGCCCGAGCCCGCGAGCCGCCTCTTCGAGACGGGGATCGACCCGCAGCAGCGACGCCCGACCGGCTCCAACCGCCTCGGCGAGGAACAGCGCCGCATACACGACGACCATCAGGGCCAGGCTCTGGTACAGCGGTCCGAGTCTGTTGGCGGCGAATACCACCACAGCCAGCCCCACCGTGATGTGGGGGATGGCGAACACCAGGTACGTGATCCGCTCCAGCCAGGTGCTTGCCGTGCCGGGGTGGCGCACCCCCGTGATGACGGCCGGGAGAGCGAACAGTGCTGCCAGTGACGCAGCCAACACTGCTGCCGTGACCGACCCTGCCAGTGAGCCCCATGGCAGGCCGGCATCGGAGCGGGCCGCCCACGACACCAGCACCGAAATCGGCATCACCAGGCCGACGATGGCCACCATCGCCAGGAGGGCAGTCGTGCCCCCGGCGGCGGCACGGCCCAGCCGCTCGACGCGGGGAGGGGCGCCGTCACCCCGGGTGTGATAGGCGGCGCGGCCCCGAGAACGCTGCTCACCCCACACCACGGCGAGAGCGATGACGATCAGCACCATGGCGAGCACCGCAGCGGGAGTGCGGTCGATGCGTCCCTGATATTGCGTGTAGATGGCGCGGGTGAACACGTCGAAGCGGGCCAGCGAAACCGCTCCGAAGTCCGACACGGTGTACAGCGCCGAGAGCAACGCTCCAGCCGCGATCGCCGGGCGAAGCTGGGGGACGGTGACGGTGAAGAACACCCTGATCGGGGAGGCGCCCAGTCCCCGTGCGGCGTCTTCGAGGGAGCGGCTGAGGCGACGCATCGATGCCGCCACCACCAGGTGCACGTATGGGTACGTGGCCAACGTGAGGGCTCCCCAGGCGGGCCAGAAGCCCGAAGCAGCCGGAACCGTCCATCCCGTGGCGTCTGCGATGAGGCCGCGGGGCCCGAAGAGCGACAGCAACACCAACACCATCACATACGACGGGATGGCGAGGGGAAGCGACACCAGCACTGACCACAGCCGGGCACCTGGCAGGTCGGTGCGGGTCGTCGCCCAGGCCGTCGTCACGCCGAGCGCTGCGGCACTGGCCGTGACCACTGCGGTGAACCACAGTGTGCGCCACACCAGCTCCCAGGTCCGCGCCGACCCCAGGGTTTCGGCAACCGTCCCCGGCGAGCCGACCACGCGCAACAGCAACTCCACCAGAGGCAGCGCCGCGGGCGCGACCGCCAGGACGCCGAGCACGTAGAGAAGACGGGGCGCCGGGCGCCGTCTCGCCTTGGGCGGCGGGGGAGGGGCTTCGAGGGGGCCTGCCCCGATGTCGATACTCATGGAGTTGGCGTCACAAACCGAGCTCGGTGACCAGCTCGGTGGCGAGGTCGAGCGTCTCGGCGA
>JABDIW010000391.1 GCA_013003515.1 Acidimicrobiia bacterium | reverse complement strand
CGCTCGTATCCGGTTGCCTCCTTCGCCTCGGCGGCGTCGGGCAGTGACAGCCGACGCACTCCGAGGTGCGCACGAAGCTTTGGCCAATCGATCTCCCGGTCACCAGGCACCAACACGTAGACGTAGTCGCTCTCTCCGCGTCGCACCACCAGCGTCTTGACGATGTCGGCGACCGCGATGCCCTGAGCGGCGGCGCCCTCCTGGATGGATCGCACCCGCTGATAGGTGACCACCTCGTGATCGAGACCGAGCTGTGCCGCTGCGAGTGTGGCCGGAGTGTCCATGGCGGCACGTTAGGCCTAGCGTTGCCCGGTGATCGAAGTCCCCACCCACGGCATGGCGCATGGCGGCGACGCCGTCGGGCGCGTCGACGGCAAGGTCTATTTCGTGCCAGGAGCGATGCCGGGAGAGAAGGTGGCAGGAACCATCGAGCGCGACCGGGGGTCATGGGCACGGCTTTCGATGACGTCCGTGCTGGAGCCATCGCCTCACCGCGTCGAGCCGCCCTGCCCGCACTTCGACGTCTGTGGTGGATGCCAGTGGCAGTTCGCCACCCACGACGCCCAGGCGGAATGGAAACGGTCGATCGTCGTCGAGCAGCTGGCCCACATCGGCAAGATCCACGACGTCGAGGTCCACGAGACGGTCACCACCGAATCAGTCGGCTACCGCAACCGCCTCGACGTCAGGATCAAGGACGGCGTCCCCGGGCTGCGAAAGGCGGCAAGTCACGATCTGGCGCCCATCGACTCCTGCCTCATCGCCCACGCCGGGTTGAACGAGCTCTTCGACTGCCTGCGGGGCACCGACCTGACCTCGGCGACCCTGCGCGTCGGCACCGCCACCGGGGACCGCCTCCTGGTGCACACCGGCGGGACGTTGAGGGTGCCCGACGGCGTATCGGTCGCCAAGATGACCAAGCGGGGTCTGGGCACCGTCATCGGCGACCCCTTCATCACCGAGAAGGTGGCGGGCAAGACGTTTCGGGTCACCGGGACGAACTTCTTCCAGGTCAACACCGCAGGCGCCGAGGTCCTTGTCGATCTGGTGACCCGGGCACTCCAGCCGCGATCGGAGGACGTGCTCCTCGACGCCTACGCCGGTGGCGGTCTGTTCTCTGCGACGGTGGGAGCCGGATGCTTCCACTCAATTGCGGTCGAATCCGATCCTGGGGGTCTCGCCGACCTCGCTCGCAACGTGCCCGAAGCCGAGCGCATTGCGAAACGTGTCGAGCACCTCGACGGAGGCGAATGGGATCTGGTCGTGGCAGACCCACCACGGGCAGGTCTCCGTGCCGCCGGCGTCGCCGCCATCACCTCCGCCGGGCCCCGCGCCATCGCACTGGTGTCGTGTGACCCGGCTTCTTTGGCCCGCGACTCACGCCTTCTCATCGACTCCGGGTATACGCTCGTCGGCGTGACACCCGTCGACATGTTTCCCCACACGTTCCACATCGAAGCGGTCGCCCACTTCGCCAGGGCGGGCGCATGAGACGCCTGCTCATCGCCATCGTTCTCGTGGTCGCCGCCTGCGGGCAGGCCACCACCATCGACGAGTACTTCATGGACATCGAGTCGGCGGCACAGGATTTCGATGCCGCCACCGAACCGCTGACTGCCGGAGTCGATCTCGACAGCGACCTGGCGGCCCTGGCGGAGAACGTCGACCCGAACGACCCGGAGCAGGTCGCCCAGTTCTTCGAAGACGCGACGGATCTCGCCAAGACCCAGACCGACATCATCCTCTCGGAAGCCGAGGTGGCGGCTGCCGCGTTCGTGGCGCGCCTGGCAGGCATCGACCCACCGAATGCTGTCGCCGACGAGCACGCCACGACGGTCCAACGCGGTGAGGCCCTCGTCGAGGAGATCCCCCGCACCCGTGCCTCCCTCGACGCCGCCCAGACGCTCGACGACTTCGCCGATGCCCTGGCCGCGTCGCCCATCGGCCGGCTGTCCGAAGAGTTCTCGGCGTCGTGTCGAGACCTCCAGGCGATCGCCGATGGAGAGGGAATCGCCGTCGACCTGGGCTGCGGCTGATACCCCCAGAAATCGCCCGCGAAACATAACGCTGAGACGCGAAAACAAACCAGCGATTCACGTTGACGTCCCCGTCGCCGCGAGATAACTTCATAAGCACTGCCGGAATGGATCACCGAACCGGCGGAACTCGGAGACCGAAAGGTCGACGGGGCCCACGGAGACCGAAAGGGATCCGGCGGGTGGTCCGGAAAGGACCCGGGAACGAAAGGACCCGGAGTCCCCTCGGGAGACCGGGGCCGGTCGCAGAGTCCTTCGGGGCGAGGCGGTCAGAGAACGGATCGGCTTCCAGGCCTCGAGGCTTCGGCCTCAGGAGCTAGGAGCGGTCGAGTCGGCTTCGGCCGGGGCGACCGGGTCTGCACCATCGGCAGATCCAGCCCGGAGGGAACCGCCCGCAAGGGAAATGGTCCGAAGGGAATTGGGAAGACCCCGAGAGGGCAGCGGTTTCGGCCAAAGCTTTCTCGGGGTTTCCCGCGTTCTGGGTCCCTAGTCCCTAGTCCCTAAGTCCGAGTCGATGGTCGATGGTCCCCAGACCGGCGAGGAGGCCGGCTGCTGCGAAGGCGCCGGGGACCAGCCACACGTGGAGTCGTTTGAGGCAGAGGATGCCGTCCCAGCCCACCTCACCGAAGAACGGGCGGCCCCACACAACATCACCCCGAGTCGGCCCACACGGTTCCTCACAGCAAGGGAGCTGGCGCCCCCACCGATGTGCTGACGACTGTCGACGGGTATCTGGCTATCGACCAGGGACTAGGGACTAGGGACTGAAACGCGGGAAACCCCGAGAAAGTCTCGGCCGAAGCCTCAACCCTCTCGGGGTTCACCCAGGCCGCCGGTCCCGGTTTCCCTTGCGGGCCCGTCTCCCGTCGGCACTCGAAACGGCCTTGCGACCGCTCCGATCCCCGTCCGGTCCAGCCGAAGCCTTCCCGTCCGAGTAGTGGTCCCAGAGCGACCCAGTGAGCCCTAAAGCCCTCTTGGTCGGCCCCCCGAAGGCGGCAACCCCTGGAACCGACCTCGTCGTGGCCTTTCGACCCCTCCGAGGCGGCTACCCCGTCCCGACCTTGCGGCCGTTCCTGAGCAGCGAAGAGCAATGTAGTGAAGCCGCAAAGGCGCGTGCAAATGAGATCGGTATCTTGTTTTCGCGCTCTAGAGAGAGTTTTCGCGGGCGAACTACATCCGTGTGGTTTGTGTCGGTGGCGACTCGTATAGTGCGTCACAGTGACCGACACACCCACTTCCGAAACACCACTCCCCGACCCGACCGGGCTGGTCAACCTCTCGCCGTCGCGAGCATCTGACTTCAAGCAATGTCCGCAGCTGTTCAAGTACAAGGCGATCGACAGGCTCGAGGTTCCACCGACGGTGTATCAGGCACGGGGCACCACGGCACACCTCGCACTGCAACGTCTCTACGACCGGCCTGCGCCCGAGCGCAGCCCGAACGCGCTGTACGACCTGTTCCGTGAGGCATGGACCGAGCTCAAGCCAGAGGAGTACCCCGATCTCTTCGAGTCTGTCGAGGACGAACGCGCCTGGGGCATCGAGAGTTTGACACTGCTGGCCAACTACTTCGGCGTCGAGAACCCGGCCGAGCTGGAGCCCCTGGAACGCGAGCTCGACCTCACCGAGGACCTCGGCGACATGACGATCCGAGGAATCCTCGACCGGATGGAAGAGACCTCCGAGGGTCTCGTCATCACGGACTACAAGACGGGCAAGGCTCCTCCCGAGCGGTATGCCCTCCCCGCCTTCTTCGCACTCAAGATCTACGCGCTGTTGATCAGGAAGCGGACAGGTCGCACGCCTGACCTGCTCAAGTTGCTCTATCTGACAGGGCCCACCGTCTACACCCTGCCGGTGAACGAGCGACAGCTCGAGGCGATGGAGCGCCAGCTCGAAGCATTGTGGGGTGCCATCAACCGGGCGATCGAGAACCAGAACTTCCCGCCACGACCATCGAAGCTGTGTGATTGGTGCGCCTTCCAGGACCGGTGTCCGGCCTGGGCAGACGCAGCGCCACTGCCGGTGGCGGCAACGGCCTGACGGCTAGGGGTACACGCCTCGTGCCAGCTTGGCCTGGGTGACCCGCGAGATCCCCTTGATGAGCGCCGCAGTGCGCATGTCGGTGCCGTGCGTCGTGGCGGTCTCGAGGACCTCCTGGAACGCCCGGTTCATGATCTCGCGCAGACGACCCACGATCTCGGACTCGGACCAGAAGTAGTTCTGCAGGTCCTGCACCCACTCGAAGTACGACACGGTCACACCGCCGGCGTTGGCGAGGATGTCGGGGACGATGAACACGCCTCCCTCGCTCAGCGTCTGATCGGCGGCCGATGAGATGGGGCCGTTGGCGCCCTCCATGATCACCTTGGCGCGGATGTCGTCGACGTTGTGCTCGGTGATGACGTTGCCGACGGCCGCGGGAATCAGGACATCGACGTCGAGAGTCAACAGGTCGGCGGGGTCGATCTCATCGCTGTCGGGAAAGCCCTTGATGCCCCTGTTCTCAGTGGTCCACGACATCAGCTTCTCGACGTCGAAACCGGAGTCGTTGTGGATGGCTCCGGTGATGTCGGACACGGCGACCACCTTGCATCCCAGCTGGGTCGCCGCCAGCGCCGCGTACTTCCCGACATTGCCGAAACCCTGCACAGCGACCGTCGCTCCCTCAACGGGTAATCCGACATGGGCGGCCGTAGACGGCAGCAGGCTGACGAGACCTCTTCCCGTTGCCTCGCGACGGGCAACAGACCCACCGACCGCCGGCGGCTTGCCGGTGACGACAGCGGGCTCGGTGTGGCCGACGTGGGTGGAATAGGTGTCCATGATCCAGGCCATCACGTCCTCGTTGGTTCCGAGATCGGGTGCCGGGATGTCCTTGTCGGGACCGATGAAGTTGATGATCTCCATGGTGTAGCGGCGGGTCAGACGCTGCATCTCGGCCCGACTCAGCTCATTGGGGTTGACACGGACCCCACCCTTGGCACCACCAAAGGGGAGGCCGACGATGGCGCACTTCCACGTCATCAGCATGGCGAGGGCCGCCACCTCACCGAGGTTGACGTCGGCGGCGAAGCGAATGCCACCCTTGGTGGGACCCATCGTCAACAGGTGCTGCACCCGGTAGCCGAACACGGTGTCGACGCTGCCGTAGTCGTCGCGTCGGAACGGGAAGGTGACGACCAGGGCCCGCTGTGGGGTCCGAAGCCGTTCGCGGATGTTGGCGTCCAAGCCCGCGATCTCGGCGACTCGCTCGAACTGGAGCAGAGCCTCGCGATACAGCGGCGACTCCCACTCCATCAGGAGTTGTTCGGTGGTCTCGATGGTGTCCTCCTCGGCTGGTTGGCAATCTACCGACCCCGACCCCGACGCCGCCGGATCTCGTCACACCCAGTGGGTATCGTCGCCCCATGGTGAGGGAGCTGAGGATCGGGCCTGAGGAATGGGATGGTCCGGTCGGCGACACCGAGGGACCCCAGATCGTGGTGGGCGGCCCCGGCACCGGCAAGAGCGAGTTTCTCGTCAGACGGGCAGTCACGCTGCTCGAGGACGGGACGATCGAGCCCGACGAGCTGCTCCTGTTGACGTTCTCCCGCCGCGGTGCTGCCGCTCTCCGCAGCCGCCTCGAGGAGGCACTTGGCAAGACGTTTCCGTCGGTGGCGGCGACCACGTTCCACGGCGTGTCGTGGCGGATTCTGGAGGCGCACGGAGCCGACGTGCTCGGCTGGTCCCAGCTGCCCACCCTCATGACCGGCCCCGAGCAGGTGGCACTGGTCCGCGAACTGCTGGCCGACGAGAGCCCCGACAACTGGTCACCGCTCCATCGCGGGCTGCTTCACACCACGACGTTTGCCGGTGAGGTGGCCGACTTCCTGATGCGGGCCGCCGAGCTACAGGTGTCACCGGACGACATCGCCTCCAGCGACCTGCCCGGGTGGAAGGGGCTCGATGGATTTGCCACCCGATATCGCCAGGCTCTCGAGGACCAGGGCCGCATCGACTACGGGACGCTGGTGCAGCGGGCAACCGACGTCGTCGCGACCGGTGCCGTCGACCAGTACCGCTATGTCCTGGTCGACGAATACCAGGACACGACAGTCGCTCAGGCAGCACTGCTCCGCGGTCTGGTCGGTTCCACCGAGAACGTCACCGCTGCCGGCGACCCGTACCAGTCGATCTTCTCGTTCCGGGGGGCCCACCTCGCCAACGTCCACGAATTCGGCGATCTCTTCACAACACCGGTGACCCGCATCGTGTTGACAACGTCGTTCCGGGTCCCGCACCAGATCCTCGATGCGGCCGTGGCCCTGACTGCAGGACAGCGGTTTCCGGGAACCGCTGGGCCGGTCATCCCTGCGTCCGGGCCCGGCCTCGTCCAGGTGGAGAGGTTCGACCAGGAGACTGCAGAAGCCGAGTGGATCGCCGACGAGGTCCTCCGGCTGCGCCTCGTCGAGGGCATCCCGTTGAGCGCCATGGGTGTGTTCGTCAGGTCCAAGAGGCGGTTCCTCGACGAGCTGAGTCGCGCACTCGAGCGGCGCCGCATCGATCACGACCAGCCCGACTCGCGCCTCGCCGACCATCCTGCGGTACGGGCGGTGTTCGACCTGGTGACGGCAGCCACCGGGTCGCCGGCGGATCGGCATCGTGCGGTTCGGCGAGTTCTTCTCGGACCACTGTTCGGCCGCTCGGTCGGCGCGGTGCGAGCGCTCGACCGCAGTCTCATCGCCTCGACATCGGGGTGGGCCGGAGTCCTGGCCGATGAACCCGGCGGCGGAGAACTGGCAGGTCTCATCGACGATCCGGCATGGGCCAGTGAGATGCCGGCCGCAGAAGGCTTCTGGCATCTGTGGACGACGCTGCCCCAGTTCGGTGACCTCGTCGCCGACCCCGGGCGCCACGAGGAACGAGGTGCGTGGGCTTCGCTGGCTCAGGTGGTGTCCCGCTTCGGTGAGCGGAACCCACACGCCTCTCTCGCCTCGTATGTGGGTCTTGCCGAGACCGAGGAGTTCGAGGCGCAGCCGCTCCTCGAGTATCGAGACCGCGGCG
>JABDIW010000330.1 GCA_013003515.1 Acidimicrobiia bacterium | reverse complement strand
GGCTCGATGACGGACGGATCGATGTCGAGCTCCTCGGAGCCGGCATTGGCAAAGACCGAGATCCGGTCACCGCCCGCATCCATCAGGTTGACGTGGCGTTGGGTTCCCTCCGGATCCACGTGGACGTGGAGGGCTACGCCTTCTCGTTCGAGCCGCTCGGTGGCGAGACGTCCTGGCTCGTCGTGGCCCATCGCCGCCCACATGGCGACGTCTGCGCCCACTCGACGGAGGTTCAGCGCCTTGCCCGCTCCCGATGACCCGATGGTGTCGTGGCTGCCGTGGGCGAACACCGTGGATGGCCGTGGCTCGGGGAACTCCTCGACGTAGACCATGGTGTTCCACGCCACGCCACCGATGACCAGCGCCTTCATCGTCGCCTGCTCTCAGGCGAGGGCGGTCCCGAAGCGTCTGTCGAATGCTTCTGCACGACGCAGGAGTCTGGCAGGCAGCTCCATGATCTTCTCCTGCATGGCGGCTGCGTCCCCCGTGAGGTCCGTGAGCGAGCCGATGTCCCAGTCCCGAAGCAGCGGGCTGACCACCCGGTCATTGTGCAGACGCAGGTTGTAGACGCCGGACTTCGCCATGTCGACGGCGCGGCGCAGGAATCCGGGGATCCCGGTGCCCGGCATCTGGAAGTTGGCGAGAACTCGATACATCGAGGCAAGCACTGCGGATGGGTTCTCTTTGAGCATCGCGGTGACGACGCCGCGGTAGAACATGAAGTGATGGTTCTCGTCGGTGGCGATGCGCGCCATGATGTCGTAGGCGGTCTTGTCGTCGGCGAGCTTGCCCGCATTGCGGTGCGAAACCCGGGTCGCCAGTTCCTGAGCCGAGGTGTACACGAAGATGTCGATCGGGTTCTGGAAGTCGCCCTCGTAGCCCTTCTCCATCGTCGCCAGGCGGTCGTCTTCGAGCTCGCGGGGATCGCAGTTGCGTGAGGTCAGCAGGTAGCTGCGCAGCGCGATGGCGTGTTGACCCTCTTCTGCGGTCCACAGCCGGTTCCAGTCCTGCCACGGCGACTCCTGGGGGAGGTTCTTCTCGATCTCGGCGTGGTAGTAGGGGAGGTTGTCCTCGGTGAGCAGGTTGAGGACGAGGGCAGTGCGCACCTCCGGCGACAGGCTGGCGTCGGACTCCTCCCACGGTTCGGTGAGGAAGTTGCGGCCCTGCTCCCACGGCACATACTCGTGGGCGTACCAGTGCTCGCGACGCTCGCGATGGTCCGCCATCAACTTCTCGACCGTCGGGGTGACGGCCTCCAACAGCTCAAACGCTTCGTCTTTGGCCATGCGACTCTCTCCTCGGCTGGTCATCTGACCATACAGATCGACGTCGGGTTACCCCGGCTTGTCACGACAGGTGCGTGCCCTACCGGATCAGCCGTTCGAGTTGGTGGACGAAGGCGATTTCGTCGCCGGTGGTCTCGAAGTTGCGGGTGCCCGAGCCGTTGAGATCGGCCACGCGCAGCACCTGGGCGGCAACCGCAGGCGCCGGGTCGATGACGTGCACGGACGGTCCGGCCACCGCCGCGATCTCAGAGGCGAGGAATCCGAAGTGGGTGCAGCCGAGTACGAGGGCATCGATGCCGGCGTCGATCAGCGGGACGACGGCGTCTTCGACGACGGCGTTGTCGGTCTCTCCCGCTTCGACCATGGTCACCAGCTCGGGGGCTGGTCGCGTGACGATGTCGACATCTCCCGCGTAGCGCTCGACGACGCGGGCGTAGAGCGGCCCGTCGAGAGTGGTCGACGTGGCGAGCACGCCGACCCTTCCCGTCGTGGTCCATTCGGTTGCGGGCTTGATGGCAGGTTCCAGCCCGACGAAGTCGATGCCGGGATGACGGGACCGCATCTCTTCGAGAGCGGCCGCCGATGCCGTGTGGCACGCCATGACGACGGTGGAGGCACCCATCAACACCAAGCGATCGGTGACCCCGGTGACGATCGAGCGAACCTCGTCGAGCGGTCGGGGACCGTACGGGACATTGGCCTGGTCGGCGAGATACCAGAGGTCTGCCTGAGGGGCGGCGTCGGAGACGTGTTGCCACACGGTGAGCCCGCCAACCCCGGAGTCGAAGATCCCGATCACGGTGATGTATTCCAGCACTCCTGACCGGAGGGGTCTGGCATCGTCGCTACTCTCGCCGTCATGGGCGACCATCACGTTCATCTTCATCCGCACGGGCCGTACGACGGCACCGGGCCGGCACCGGGCGAGTATCCCCCCGGCCACATCGAGTCCTACATCGAAAGGGCACTGGAGCGAGGTGCCGACGAGGTCGGTTTCACGGAGCACCTCTACCGATGCGCCGACGTCAGCCATCTGCTGGGGCGCTTCTGGGAGTCGGAGCCACGCCAGGACCTGGCGGTGCAGGCCCGCGAGTTCGTCACCTCGGACCTGGCGCTCAACCTCGAGGACTACGTGAGCGCAGTGGTCGACGCCAAGGACAGGGGCCTCCCTGTGAAGCTGGGACTGGAGGTCGACTTCTTTCCGGAGTCGATCGAAGCCGTCAGTGAACACCTCTCCCGCTACCCCTTCGACTTTCTCATCGGATCCGTCCACTGGGTGGGCGGATGGTCGGTGGACCACGATGACGCGGTGCACGAGTACGACCGAAGGGGTGTCGACACCGCATACGCGGACTACTTCGCACTCGAGACGGCGCTGGCCGCGTCGGGAATGGTCGATGTGCTGGCTCACGCCGACGTGATCAAGAAGTTCGGTCATCGCCCGACTGCGGTGCCGGCCGAGTGGTACCGCAAGGTCGCCTCGGCGGCTGCGGCCACCGGCACCGCGATCGAGGTGTCGACTGCCGGGCGGTACAAGCCTGTGGCCGAGATGTACCCGGCGCCGGAGTTTCTCGGCGAGGCGTTTTCAGCCGGGGTCGGGATCACTCTTGCCTCTGACGCCCATGTGCCCGAGGAGTGCGGTCGGGATCGCGACATCGCCATCGAGTACGCCAGAGCCGCCGGCTACACCACGCGCATCCGCTTCGAGGAGCGTCGGGCGATGGAGGTGCCGTTGTCATGACGATTCACGACGAGCATCCCTTTGCCGCCCCTGTCGCCGATCGCGATCCGGTGCGACGATTCCGGGGTCGGCTGGCGTCCCCGATCACGATCATCACCGCCGGCGATGCCGATGAGCGCACCGGCCTCACCGTGTCATCGCTGATGGTGGCCGAGGGCGAGCCGTCACGCTCATACGCCCTCATCGGGCCAACGACCGACCTCTTTCTCGCCATCGAAGAGACCGGACGATTCGTCGTCCACATCCTGCAGGAGGGCCACGGCCCACTCGCCGATGTGTTCGCGGGGCTACGTCCCAGTCCCGGGGGGCTCTTCATTGACTGTGACGTCACCCAGAGTCCATACGGCCCGGTGCTCACCGATCTGCCCAACCGTCTCTACTGCTCATACCTCTCCGGCGAGGAGGAGACGTACTCGGTGCTCGTCGAGGGGATCATCGAGCAGATCGAGCTGACCGACCTGCGAGACCCTCTGGTGTACTTCCGTGGCAAGTACCGGCCCCTGTCCACCTGAGCGACCGACATACACTGCCGCCATGGCGACCCCTGCCCCCACCGTCTGGCTGACCACGCTCGGCTGTTCGAAGAACGAAGTCGATTCGGAGAAGCTCACCGCGCTCCTGGATGAAGCGGGATACCAGCGCGCCGAGTCCGCCGACTCGGCCGACGTCGTGATGGTCAACACCTGCGCATTCATCGAGGACGCCAGGCGGGAATCCGTCGACACGATCCTCGGGCACGCCGACATCAAGCGGGACGACGCCAAGCTCGTCGTCCTGGGATGTATGGCCCAGCGCTACGAGGAGGAACTGGTCGAGGCATTGCCCGAGGCGGACGCCGTGATCGGGCTCGAGCGGTACGGGGAGCTGGTGGGCCGCCTCGACACGATGACGGAGTGGCAGCCGCTGCGCATCCGGCCGGTCCCGACCATGGACATCCTGCATCAGGTCTCCCGTCCGACGCCCACGACGCCTTATGCCTACGTCAAGATCGCCGAGGGATGCGACAAAGGATGCACGTTCTGTGCGATCCCGTCGTTTCGGGGCAAGCAGCGGTCCCGTGCTCCGATCAACATCCGCACCGAGATCGAGCAGCTCGCCTCGAACGGTGTCGGTGAGGTGGTGCTGGTGGCTCAGGACCT
>JABDIW010000317.1 GCA_013003515.1 Acidimicrobiia bacterium | reverse complement strand
GCCTTCGAGAAGCTCACCCCGGGCCGCAGACGCGAATACAACCTGCACATCTCGGGCGCGAAACAGGCCGCCACCCGGCAGGACCGAGTCGACAAGTGCGCTCCCAGGATCCTCGACGGCAAGGGTCTGCGGGACCGATGACCTCGACAGCCCGGACTCCATGAAGCTCAGCGCAGGAATCCTGCTCTATCGCCACAGCCCGTTCAGCGTTCTCATCGCCCACCCCGGAGGGCCGTTCTGGGCAGTCAAGGACGAGGGCGCCTGGACGATCCCCAAGGGCCTCGTCGATGAGGATGAGGACGTGCTCGCAGCCGCTCGACGGGAGTTCACCGAGGAGACGGCGGCCGATCTTCCGGAGTCGGGTTTCGTCGACCTCGGGATGGCGAAGCTGAAGAGCGGCAAGCACGTGGCCGCCTTTGCCATCGCCGGAGATATCGACGCCGATGCCATCGTCTCGAACACGTTCGAGCTGGAGTGGCCGCCAAAGAGCGGGCGCGTCATCGATGTGCCGGAGATCGACGTCGCTTCCTGGGAGCAGCCTGCGGGGGCGCGGGCGCGTCTCAATCCGGCTCAACGTGTGTTCGTCGATCGGCTCGCACAAGCCCTCGGTGCCGGCGTCCCCGAACGCGTTCCGTCGGCAGCCACCCTCTCGTTGCGTCAGGAGGTGCTGAGACCGCACCAAACGATCGAGGAGACCCTGCAGGACCGTGAGGATGACGCAGCCCATTTCGCCATCATGGCGGGTGCGGACACCGTCGCTATCGGCTCGGTCTTCCCGGATCCCTCGCCCCACGCCGATCTGCGGGTCCGATTCATGGCGACGACGCCGGGGCACCGTGGCAGAGGACTCGGGGGTCGCATCCTCGAGAGGTGTATCGATCACGCCCATCGCTCCGGTTCGGACCTCTGGTGCTCGGCCCGGGTGCCGGCTTCGGGGTTCTACACCCGGCACGGGTTCGAAATCGTCGGGGAGCCCCACGAGGTCGCCGGGATCGGACCGCACGTCACGATGGTGCGAACCCGTCGCCAGTCGGATCTCCGGCCGGTGATCACCCTGACGTAGGATCGCTTCATGACATGGTGGGATCGACTCAAGGGCATCCTCAAGCGCGAAGCCGACGACGTCGCCGAAGGAATGAGCGAGGTCGGACGCAAGCTCGACGAAGCCTTGGCCCGCAAGGAACGAGAGGCTGCGGCGACCCCCGCCGAGCGGATCGACATGATCCTCGAAGACATCGAGGAGGAGGACCGGCGCTTCGACGAGATCGCGAGCAAGGTTCCGGACCGCCCCGCCACACCCGACGGGCCTCGGGCCAGAGTGCTCTCTGAAGACGACGTTGCGGCATCTCCGGGTCTGCAACAGGCGCGATCGGGCGTCGCCGTCGAACTGGTCGGAGACGAGGACGCCATGGCAGGCGTGTTCGATTTCGCCGTGAACGTCGACCTTTCGCTGTCGGCCGAGCAGTTGACGCGTGTGGCGCACCTCGTCGAGGAGCATGCGCTCGTGATCGACACGCTCGAGCAACGTCCCGGGCACTTCTGGGTGTCCTCGCCGTCGCTCCACCACGACGACGTGGCGCTGTTGGCTGCCGTGGCTGCCGGGTCATTGCTCGAGGGCTGAAGCTCAGTCGACCTCGCGACGACTGGTCAAGTAGGCACCGACGAGAACGGTGGCGATCCCGGTGAGGGCGATCCAGCCAACCGTCTCATCGCGGAAGAGCACGCCCATCACGATCGCCACCAGCGGCACGAAATAGACCGCCACCGAGCCCCGTGTCGCTCCGGCCCGACCGACCAGCGTCGCCATGGCGACGAACGCCAGGCCGGTGCCGAGGACGCCGAGTGCGAGCACGGCTGCCAGTGGTCCCCAGGCGAAACGGGAATCGGATATGGCCGCGATCCCCGGCGGGGCCAGCACCACGACCGCCACGGCCTGAGCTCGCAGCAGCACCGGCAGCGCCCCATACCGCTGCTGGAGAGGGACAGCGATGCTGACGGCAAGCCCGTAACACGCAGTGGCGAACAGGACCAGAGCGATGCCGAGTGGTGACGAGCCGCCGCTGATCGACGGTGCTGCGATCAGGACCACGCCGATGAACCCGACAACGAGCCCCAGGACCTGGATTCGTCGAGGCAGGGTCCTGAGAAGAATCGCCGCCACCAGAGCCGAGAACAACGGCATGGCGCCGTTGAGCATCCCGGCGAGGGCTGAGTCGATCCACTGCTGGGCGATCGGGAACATCGCCAGCGGTATCGCCATCCAGACCAATCCGAGCAAGACGATGCCTGGCCACGCCTCGCGGGGGACGGATGTTCGTGCCGGACGCAAAACCGCCAGGGCGAGAGCGCCAAAGGTCACGCGCAACAGAGTGATGAGGAACGGTGAGAAGGCGTCCAGACCGATCGCTATGAACAGGAACGAGGAGCCCCAGATGCCGGCGGCAGCGGCGAGCAGCGCCCATTCCGCAGGGCCAAAAGCCTCACGACGCGTGCCGTGACTGGTGGCGGCGAGGCGGGTCACGCCGTCGCCGGCACCGAAAGCATCCGGCGGGCTCCGATGACGATGGCGATCACGATCACGGCAGACGAGCCGGCGATGTACACCGGGACCATGCCGACGAGGTCGGCAACCGCCGAGCCGATGACCGCACCGATGGG
>JABDIW010000260.1 GCA_013003515.1 Acidimicrobiia bacterium | reverse complement strand
GGCGAACACCTCGTGGGCGGGGCCTTCCATCCACACCGAGTCGTCTTCGAGACCGATCAGGAGATCGCCGCCCGGCAGACGCACGTTCACTCGATTCCCGGTCTTGCCCTGATCGTGGGCTACGAACCCCGCAGCTGCGGCGCCGGTGGCACATGCCAGCGTCTCGCCGACGCCGCGCTCCCACACCCGCAGATCGATGGTCTCCTCGTCGACCACGTGGAGGAACTCGACGTTGGCACCGTCGGGGAACAGCGGGTCCTCACCGACCCTGGGCCCGACCGTCTCGACGGGTGCGAGCGATGTGTCCTCGACGAACAGGACGGCATGGGGATTGCCTATCCCCACGGGGTGCACGGTCTGGCCTCCCACCGCCAGATCGGTGATCCGGTGGCGTTGCGCAGCGCCAACCGCGGCGCGCACCATGTTGTCTCCGGTGATCGACACCCCGAGTGGCCCGGCGTCTGTTTCGACGGTGAATGAGTCGCCGTCGACCCAGCCCCGGGAGTGCGCAAGCCAGGCAACGCATCGCAGCCCGTTCCCGCACATCTCGGCGGGAGACCCATCGGCGTTCCAGTACCGCATCGACACCGTCGTGGCGTCCACCGGCAATGCCTCGAGCACACCATCGGCGCCGATACCGGTGCGCCGGTCACACCACTGCTGGATTCGGGCGGGGTCGGGATCGAGAGGTGAGGTGAACACGACGAAGTCGTTGCCCAATCCCTGCATCTTCACGAAGTCCATACGCCGGCCTCCTCGAGCACATCTACGACACGGCGGTACCGCACGTCGGAGTCATCATCCCAGGCAATCCACCGGATGCGGGGATCCCGCCGGAAGTACGTGCGCTGCCGCTTCGCCAAAGCCAGCGTCGCACCGATGGCGCCAGCCCGGGCGTCGTCGAGGCTGATGGAGCCATCGACGACACCCAGCAGCTCCTTGTACCCCACCGCCTGGCGGGCAGTCTCTCCAAGCCGGGGAGCGAGACGCGTCACCTCATCGACGAGGCCGGCGCCGAGCATGGCGTCGAACCGGGCGACCACCCGATCTCGCAGCAACTCGCCGGGATCGATGCCGATCGAGGCATGGGCGATCTGGGGTTCGTAGTCACGCACGGCCACGGCGGCCGGGGTCTGCCGACGCTGTGTTGGGGTCTCGCCGGTGAGCCGGAACACCTCGAGAGCCCGTCCGACGCGTCGTGGGTTGGCCAGGTCGATGTGGTCGCCTGCCGTCGGATCGGCGGCGAGAAGACCGGCGACGGCGCCCTGATGGCCCAGAGCCTCGATGTCATGGCGCACGGCGCGGTCGTGGGGCGGGAACTCCAGCGGATCGACGAGCGACCGAAAATGCAGCCCCGATCCGCCGGCGATCACCGCATCCTCCAGGGATGCCAGAACGGCCCGGCCCGCCCGCTGGAACTCGCCGACGGTGAACGGGTCCTCGGGCTCGACGATGTCGATGAGGTGATGGGGCACCGTCGCCTGATCCGCAGCCGACGGCTTGGCGGTTCCGATGTCCATGGCTCGGTACACCTGCATCGAGTCCACCGAGACGATGGGAGCCGCCATGTGGCGGGCGAGCCGCATTGCGATGTCGCTCTTGCCCGCAGCCGTGGGGCCGACAACGGCGACGACGCTCAGGGCGCCACGCTCCCGATGAGGTGATGGGGAGCGGCTCGGTCGATGGTTGCCTCCAGCACCGTTGCCGGCTGGAAACGGCCGGGGACGTGGACCAGCTTGTTGCCCCGGGTGCGGGTGGTCGCCATCTCCGGATCCCGCTTCGATGGGCCCTCGACCATCACTTCGTAGGTCTGGCCCACCATCTCCTCGTTGCGCTCGAAGGTGATGCGGTTCTGCAGCTCGACGAGACGATCGAAACGCTCCTGGATGACGGCCGGATCGACGAACAGGTCGGTCATCTCCGCTGCGGCCGTGCCGGGACGGGGTGAGAACTGGAACATGAACGCCGAGTCGAAGCGGGCCTCGGCCACCAGATCGAGCGTGGCCTGGAAGTCCTCCTCGGTCTCGCCGGGGAAGCCCACGATGATGTCCGTGGACACCGCCAGACCAGGGATCACGTCCCGGGCGATGCCGAGCTTGTCGAGAAACCGAGCGGCGTTGTAGCCGCGGTGCATGGCGGCCAGCACCCGATCGGAACCGGATTGCAGCGGCAGGTGGAGCTGTTCGCACACGACATCGGTCTCGGCCATGGCGACAGCGACGTCCTCGCCGAAGTCCTTGGGATGAGGGCTGGTGTAGCGGACCCGCTGCAGGCCCTCGACCTCCCCGGTGCGCCGCAACAGATCGGCGAACAGCGGTTTGCGCCCGTTCAGCTCGAGGTCGCGGCCGTAGGAGTTGACGTTCTGGCCCAACAGCGTGACCTCGACCACACCATCGGCGACCAGTGCCGAGACCTCGCTGATGATGTCGCCGGGCCGTCGTGAGATCTCTCTGCCTCGCACCGAAGGCACGATGCAGAAGGTGCACGAGTTGTTGCAGCCGATGGTGATGGTGACCCAGGCGGCATGGTCGACGTGGCGCTCCATCGGCAGCATCGACGGAATGTCGTCGGTGGACGTCGTCTCCTCCCAGACCTCGGTGACGGGCCCCCACTCGTCGACGTGATCGAGCAGGTGAAGCACCCGGTGGGTGTTGTGGGTCCCAAACACGACATCGACCCAGCCGGCCCGTTCCTGGATCGTGCCCCGGTCCTTCTGGGCCATGCACCCCCCGACCATGATCCGCATCCCGGGTCTGGCGTCTTTCGCCTGCTTGAGCGAACCGAGATAGCCGTAGAGCCGCTGATCGGCGTTCTCGCGGATCGTGCAGGTGTTGAGCACCACCACGTCGGCGTCTTCGGGAGTGTCGACCGACACCATCCCGTCGGAGCGCAACAGGCCCCCGATCCGCTCCGAGTCGGGCTCGTTCATCTGGCACCCGAAGGTGCGCACGAAGTAGGGCTTGCCGGCCCGGGGCACGGGACGCACCTCGCGGCGCGCCGGCATCCCGAGCAGGGTCGTCTCGGTCATCAG
>JABDIW010000257.1 GCA_013003515.1 Acidimicrobiia bacterium | reverse complement strand
GCGCCTTCAGTGCCGGACGCCCAGTACGGCCCCGGTGCAGGAGTCAGCCCATTCGGAAGCTCCACCGGGATCACGCTGAAGAACGGTGGTGCCCTGCAGCTCGTGGACGGTGCCGCGGCGACGGTGGATCTCGTCGGCATGGTGGGAGTGCCGGCAGAGGGCACCCCACTTCCCAAGTTCGACGGTCGGGGGACCCACACCTTCGAGCGGCTCCTCGGCGGCGCCGCAGGCAGCTGCGTCGACACTGGCAACAACATCGCCGACTTCCACTACCGCCTCGTCCAGGGCCCCCAGGGCCTCGGAGTGATCACTCCCT
The DNA here is from genome assembly GCA_013003515.1 of Acidimicrobiia bacterium. Lineage (GTDB taxonomy): Bacteria > Actinomycetota > Acidimicrobiia > Spongiisociales > UBA5794 > JABDIW01. Next base: position 14,703 of record JABDIW010000257.1, on the reverse strand, counting down.
GTTTGTAGCGGCCAGTCCCTAGTCCCTAGCTGCTAGTCCCTAGCCAGCGTCCGGGCTTCGTTGGCTGACTCCATGCACCGGCTTCTTGCCAGGGACTAGGGACTAGGGACTAGCGACTGACCACTGACAACTTGCTCGGGCCTCTGTGTGCCTAAGCTTGCTCGTGCCGCCTTCCACGAGCCTATGACACTCGCCGACTACCTTCCCATCGCACTCACGTTCCTCATCGGACTGGGGTTCTCGGCCGTCGCGCTGACCCTCTCGTGGTGGCTGGCCCCCCGGAACCCGACCCCGGAGAAGCTGGCGCCATACGAGTGCGGCATCGTCCCGCTTCAGGAGCCGGCTCAGCGCTTCCCGGTGAAGTTCTATCTGGTCGCGATGTTGTTCGTGATCTTCGATGTCGAGATCGTGTTCCTGTTCCTGTGGGCAGTTCGGTTCGAGCAGCTCGGCTGGGCGGGCATTGCCGCCGTGGGCCTGTTCGTCGCCCTGCTCATCGAGACCCTCGGCTATGTGTGGAAACGCGGCGCTCTCGACTGGAACGTCGCTCGCCGCGAGAGGTACCGCCGGGTCGTGGCCCCCGATGTGACCGAGGAAGCGGCCTGATGGTCAGCGAGGCGGCACCTCCTGGCTTCTTGACGACCAACCTCGACAAGGCGGTCAACTGGGTCCGCACCCAGTCGATGTGGCCGGTGTCCTTCGGTCTCGCCTGCTGCGCTATCGAGATGATGGCCACCGGTGCCGCTCACAACGACCTGGCCAGGTTCGGCATGGAGGTCTTTCGAGCCTCGCCGCGCCAGGCCGACCTCATGATCGTGGCCGGTCGGCTCTCCCAGAAGATGGCCCCCGTGCTGCGCCAGGTGTACGACCAAATGGCCGAGCCCAAGTGGGTGATCTCGATGGGTGCCTGTGCGTCGTCGGGCGGCATGTTCAACAACTACGCCCTCGTCCAGGGAGTCGACCAGGTGGTACCGGTCGATGTGTACGTGCCCGGCTGCCCACCTGGACCACAGTCGCTCATGCACGGGATCCTGACGCTCCAGGACCAGATCATGGCCGGGGAGATCAAGCGATGACCGACGAGAAGGCCCCGGTGGAATCCAACGACGAGCCCATGGAAGAAGTCGTCCCCGAGCCGGCGGTCGCCCTGCCCGGTGATGGCGTGCTCGATCCGATCGTCACCGCACATCCGGCAACGGTGGCGGTGCCAACTCGCCACGGGCACCTGCTGAGCGTCGACCGGGAGGATCTCGTCGACGTCGTCACCGCTGCTCGTGACGGTGGCTACCGGATGTTCATCGACTACTGCGGGGTGGATCACCTGCGGCGTCGGCCTCGCTTCGAGGTCGTTCTCAACCTCCTGGACATCGACAGGAAGCAACGGCTCGAAGTCCATGTGGCAGTGAGAGCCGACGAGCCGTCACTGCCTTCGCTGACGGGCATCTTCCCCGGGGCCAACTTCTACGAGCGTGAGATCTTCGACCTCTTCGGCATCAGCTTCGTCGGCCACCCCGACCTGGCCCGCATCCTCCTGCCCGACGACTGGGAGGGTCACCCGCTTCGGAAGGACTACGCAGTCGGCTCCGTTCCGGTTCAGTTCAAGGAAGCGCACAAGGCACGATGAGCGACACACCAAGCCTCACCACCGGCGACCGCGAGACTCCGTCCGCCGAATCCCCGCTGGAGACCCCCACTCCGGTCACCGATTCCGACGAGCGTCGACGCCTTCACGACGTGTGGGTCGCCGGCACCGAAGAACCCGACTGGGTGAAGGATGCCACCGACGAAGGCGCCCAGGAGTTGCTGTCTGAGGCCGACGAGACCTCTCTCGCCACCCAGCGCGGAACCCTCGTCGACGACGACTACCTGGTCGAGGACGATGTCGACGAGGAAGAGCGCCAGATCATCAACATGGGCCCACAGCATCCGTCCACCCATGGTGTGCTCCGGCTTCAGCTCGAGCTCGAGGGCGAGACGATCCGAAGGGTCAAGCCCATCATCGGCTATCTCCACACCGGGATGGAGAAGACGGCCGAGACCCTCACCTACATGCAGGGCTCCACCAACGTCACCCGTATGGACTACCTCTCGCCGTTCTTCAACGAGCTGTGCTTCTCGCTTGCCGTCGAAGACCTGCTCGGCATCGACATCCCGCCTCGCGCCCAAGCGATCCGCATCCTGATGACCGAGCTGAACCGGGTCTCCAGCCACCTGTTGTGGGTGGCCACCCAGGGGATGGACATCGGTGCCCTGTCGATGATGATCTACGGGTGGCGGGAGCGCGAGCTGTTCCTGGAGTTCTTCGAGTCCGCAACCGGCCTGAGAATGAACCACAACTACATCCGTCCCGGCGGCGTCGCCGCCGACTTGCACGACGGCTGGGAGGACGAAGTCGAAGCGATCCTCGAGGCGATGCCGGGAGCCCTCGCCGAGTACGAGGAGCTCCTCAACGAGAACCCCATCTTTCTCGACCGCACCATGGGCGTCGGCGTGATCACTCCCGATGAGGCCCTGGCATACGGAGTGACTGGACCCGCGCTGCGGGCAGCCGGCGTCGATTGGGACCTCCGCAAGGCGATGCCGTACTCCGGCATCGAGAACTACGAGTTCGACGTACCGCTCGGCAAGCACGGCGACGTTCACGACCGCTACCTGGTCCGTTTCGGGGAGGTCCGGCAATCGCTGGGCATCGTCCGTCAGGTTCTCGAGACCATGCCCGAAGGCGACTTCCGCACGGAGGACCGAAAAGTCACCCCGCCTCCGCGCAAGCGCATCGACGAGTCGATGGAAGCTCTCATCCACCACTTCAAGCTGTTCACCGAGGGCTTCAAGGTGCCACCCGGATCGGTGTACCAGGCCGTCGAGTCGCCACGCGGCGAGCTTGGCATGTACCTGGTGTCCGACGGGAGCGCCAGTCCGTGGCGTCTCCACGTTCGCGGCCCGTCGTTCGCCAATGTCCAGGCTCTGCCGGTGATGATGACCGACTCGCTGGTCGCCGACATCGTGTCAACGTTGGCATCGGTCGACCCCGTTCTGGGAGACGTCGATCGATGACGAGCTGGACCACCGACGAACGGGTTACCCGGATTCTGGGCTCCTACCCGGACAAGCGGTCCGCCGTGATGCCCCTTCTCTACGTGGCGTCGAAGGAATACGGGTACACGACATCCGACGCCATGCGTGACGTCGCCCAGCTGACCGGGCTCACCGGAGCTCAAGTCCAATCCGTTGCCAGCTTCTACACCATGTACAAGCGGCACGGGGTCGGGACCTATCTGGTGTCGGTGTGCACCTCCATCTCATGCATGCTGCGCGGCGGAGACGACGTGCTGGCGGCCATCGAGGACGAATCAGACACGCCCGACGGTGAGACCTCCGATGGCGGGCTCTTCAGCGTGGAGCATGTCGAGTGCATCGGCGCATGTGGCGGTGCCCCGGCAGTTCAGGTCAACTACGAGCTCGTCGAAGGCGTCGAGCCCGACCAGGCGCGTGCGATGTGCCGCTGGCTGCGGGACGGTCGCCCCGATGTCGTCCTCGGCGACGAGATGCAGGAGCTGTTCGGCGGACAACGTTCGTTCGACTGGGGTCCCAAGGAAACCGAGGGCGCCCTGTTGCCGCTGCCGGCCTTCGAGCCGTACGGGACTGCGGGGGAGGGCCGATGAGTGCACCGGAGTTGATGGTCTGCATCGGGTGTTGCCTCGACGTCGGTGGCGACGCGGTCCTGGCCGTGGCGACGGAGAATGGCCATAGGGTCGCCGTGCGCGAGGAGGAGTGCCTCGACGTGTGCGGTGACCAGCCGGCGATCGGTGTCGGAACCCGCCGGGCCCTCGTGTCGAACCCCGTTGCGGTCGTCGGTGTGATCGACACGCTGGAGGCCGGCGGGCGTGTGGATCTCTCGGTGTCGGGCCTACGGGAGGTCGACCCGACATGACGGCGATCCTGACCTCGCGGATGGTGGCGTACCCCTCCGACTCCAACACCATCGACCGGTATCGGGCGACCGGTGGCTACGAGGCTCTGCGCAAAGCTCTCGCCATGACACCCGAAGCCGTCCACCAAGAGGTGAAGCTGTCCGAGATCCGGGGCCGCGGTGGCGCCTTCTTCCCGGCCGGGGTCATGTGGGGCTTTCTGGCGCCGACACAGCCGCGATACCTCGTCATCAACGGCGACGAGTCCGAGCCCGGCACCTTCAAGGACCGGCAGCTCCTCGAGCGGGATCCGCACCAGCTCGTCGAAGGCATCATCATCTCCGCCTACGCCCTCGACTGCGCAAAGGCCTTCGTCTACATCCGGGGCGAGTACCCGAAACCGGCTCGACGGGTGCAGCAGGCCGTCGAGGAGGCCTATGCCGCCGGCCTCCTCGGTGACGACATCCTGGGCAGTGGCTTCTCGCTCGATGTCACGGTGCACCTCGGTGGCGGCGCATACATCTGTGGCGAGGAGACGGCGCTGCTCAACTCGCTCGAAGGCAAGCGTGGTGAGCCTCGCATCAAGCCGCCCTTCCCTGCCGTCGAGGGCTTGTACGCCAAGCCCACCATCGTCAACAACGTCGAGACCATCTCGAACGTCCCGTGGATCATCACCAACGGCGGAGCCGCCTACTCGGCCATCGGGCCCGAAGGCTCGCGTGGGTCACGCATGTTCTCGCTGTCCGGCCACATCCGGAATCCGGGCAACTACGAGATCGTGATGGGCATGACGTGGCGAGAGCTGATCTATGACATCGGCGGAGGCATCCCCGGCGATCGTGATCTCAAGATGTGGATTCCCGGGGGAGCCTCAGCACCCTGGTTCACGCCGGAGCGTCTCGACGACCTGGTCACCCACGACGACGTCGCAGCTGCGGGATCCATGCTCGGTTCGGGCGCCGTCGTGGTCATGGACGACACGACGTGTGCCGTCAAAGCGGCGCACCGGATTGTCCGCTTCTTCGCCCACGAGTCGTGCGGCCAATGCACCCCATGTCGCGAGGGGACGTCGTGGCTGGAACGGATGCTGTGGCGCATCGAGCACGGTTCGGGCAGAGAGATGGACCTCGACCTGCTCCTCGATGTCTCGGACAACATCAGCCCCGGACTGCGGTGGCCACCTGCGATGACCACGATCTGTCCGTTGGGACCATCCGCGGTCTCGCCGATCACGTCGATCATGGCCCACTTCAAAGATGAGGTCGCCAGCCACGTCACCGAGGGGAGGTGCCCCCTTGACCACTGAACAGGCCGCTCAGACGGTGCAGATCACCATCAACGGCACCGAGGTCGAGGTTCCCGCCGGCGAGCTTCTCATCAAGGCCGCCGAGGACGCCGGCACCTACATCCCCCGCTTCTGCTGGCACTCCCGGATGAAGCCCGTCGGCATGTGTCGGCAGTGCCTCGTCGAGGTCGAGGGCCCACGGGGAACGATGCTCACCACGTCATGCACCATGACCGTCAACGACGGCATGGTGGTCAACACCGAGTCGGACACGGTGAAGAAGGCGCAGGAGGGGATTCTCGAGTTCCTCCTCATCAACCATCCGCTCGATTGCCCGGTGTGCGATCGCGGCGGCGAGTGCCCCCTCCAGGACCAGACCATGGCGTACGGACCGGGGGAGAGCCGTTTCGTCGAGGAGAAGCGGCACTACGAGAAGCCGATCCCGATCTCCGAGCTGGTGATGCTCGACCGCGAGCGGTGCATCCTCTGCGCTCGCTGCACCCGCTTCTCCGACGAGATCTCCGGCGACCCGCTCATCGAGTTCAAGGAGCGTGGCAACAACACCCAGGTGCTCACCTTCCCCGATGAGCCGTTCCGCTCGTACTTCTCGGGCAACACCGTCCAGATCTGCCCGGTGGGTGCCCTCACCGCCAAGCCGTACCGGTTCCGGGCACGGCCGTGGGATCTCGAAGCCGTCGAGTCCACCTGCCCCCACTGCTCGGTGGGGTGTCGGATCTCTGTCGAGTCGAGCCAGAACCAGGTCCTCAGATTCAACGGTGTCGACAACGACCCCACCAACCAGGGTTGGCTGTGCGACAAAGGCCGTTTCGGGTTCGAGTACATCAACTCCACCGAGCGGCTCGAAACCCCGCTCATCCGCGGCGAAGACGGGGAGCTGCACGAAGCGTCGTGGTCAGAGGCGATCGACGCCGTCGCCGACCGGCTCGGTGGTTTCAAGGGAGACGAAGTGGCCGGGATCGGCGGGTCGCGCAACACCAACGAGGAGGCGTACGCGTTCGGCAAGTTCCTTCGCTCCGTCGTCGTCACTCCGCACATCGACGCCCAGCTCGGTGATGGGCTCGCCCCCGAGTTCATCGGCGGCGTCTATCCGCGAGCCACCATCGACGACCTCGAACGAGCCAAGACGATCCTGTTGTGGGGACCCGACCTCAAAGAAGAGCTCCCGGTCCTCTACCTGCGGGTACGGAGGGCCGCTGCGGAGCTCGGCGCCAACCTCATTGTCATCCATCCGCGGAACACCGGACTCGATGATGTCGCTTCCCACACCGTGCGCTATCGACCGGGCACCGGGGCCGACCTGATCGAACGACTCGTCGCCGGGACAGGCGAACTGGCCGACGTTCGCGAGGCCTTGAACGTCGGGCCTGTGGTGGCTCTGGTCGGCCGCCCAGGTCTCGCCGAGGACATCCGGCTTCCCGAGGCCGTCGCCGCGTTCGCCAGAGACCTGCCCGAGGCAATGGTTCTGCCTCTGGTGCGTCGTCCCAACGTGTTCGGGGCGCTGGCGATGGGGCTGGCTCCCAATCTGCTTCCCGGTCCCGCAGAGATCACCGACGCCGATGCCCGGAGCCGGCTGGAAGAGGCCTGGGGACCATTGCCCGAAACCGACGGCCTCGACGCCACCGGGATACTCGAAGGTCTGGCGTCTGCCGAGCTCGGCGCCCTCGTTCTCCTGGGAGCCGACCCTGTGGCCGACCATGTCGACCCCGTTCTGGCTGCCGAGGCGATCGGCGAGGCAGGGTTCGTGGTCGCCATCGATCAGTTCCTCAACGACTCGTCTCGGCTCGCCGACGTCGTGTTGCCGGCCGAGGGGTTCGCCGAGTCCGAGGGCACCGTCACCAACGTCGAGGGCCGGGTTCAGAAGGTCAACCGCCTCATCCCTGGGCCGGGACAATCACGGCCGGTGTGGGCCATCCTCGACGACCTCGCCCGGCGCATGGGCGGCGAGCTGGGGGCACCGTCTGCGGCGGCCCTCGCCAAGGAGATCCTCACTCTCGTACCTTCCTTCTCTGCAGTCGGATGGGACGAGCTGGACTGGGGTTCGGGTCGAGAAGGCATCCTGATCGAACCTCCGCTCCGGTACCTGCCGGTTGCCGCCGGAATCACCCAGCACGCTCAGAGCGGGTTCTCCTTGCATCTCGCTCATACCCTCTACAGCGACGGCACGTTGACCGGTTCCGTCCCTGCGTTCGCCGGCCTGGCTCCCGAGGCATCGGTCCATCTCAACCCAGGGGATGCCGCACGGCTCGGCATCAACGGTGGCGATCTGGTCCGCGTCACGGGTGACGCCGCCGTCGAGCTGCCGGCTGTCATCGACGACGGCCTGGTGGAAGGCACGGTGTACGTCCCCGCCGGTCGCCGCGAGGCACGTGCCCTTGGCTCGACCCTCGCCGTCGCCGTGGCGAAGGGGACGGTGCGACAGCTGAGCCTCGAAGGTGGTGGTTCCTGATGGAGGTGTTCATCGAGGCAGCCATCAAGTCTGTGATCGTGTTCGGGCTGCTGCTGACCGTCACGATCTTCCTGGTGTGGATCGAGCGCAAGGTGGTGGCCGACATGCAGAACCGGGTCGGCCCCAACCGGGCCGGGCCGTGGGGCATCCTCCAGACCGTGGCCGACGGCATCAAGCTGATCTTCAAGGAGCCGATCACGCCGCGCATGGTTCAGTTCGGCCTGTACCTGGCGGCCCCGATCGCAGCGCTCATCCCGGCGCTGCTGATCTTCCTGGTGATTCCGATCGGCCGTCCCTTCACCCTCGGCGACCGTGTGATCGACATGGCAGGCACCGACCTCAACATCGCCCTCCTCTACATCCTCGGATTCTCTTCGATGGCGGTGTACGCGGTGGTCCTCGCCGGGTGGTCGTCGGGCTCGAAGTACCCGCTCCTCGGCGCCGTGCGGGCGTCGGCCCAGATGATCTCGTACGAGGCGGCCATGGGCCTCGCCCTCGTCCCGGTCATCATCTGGACGGGATCGACATCACTCACGGCCATCGTCACGTCTCAGCAAGCGCCGTTCGCCGTCGATTGGCTCCCGTCGTGGCTGCCGGCGTGGAACCTGGTGCTCATCCCGTCTTTCGTGATCTTCTTCATCGCCGGGGTCGCCGAGACCAATCGTGCCCCGTTCGACCTGGTGGAGGCCGAGAGCGAGATCGTCGGCGGCTATCACACCGAGTACTCGGGCTTTCGTTTCGCCATGTTCTTCCTCGCCGAGTACATCAACATCTTCAACATCTCGGCGTTGACCGTGACCCTCTTCCTCGGTGGGTGGGATGGGCCCTTCTTCGGCCCCCACTTCCTTCAGTTCTGGCTGTTGCCGCCGCTGTACTTCCTGGCGAAGACGCTGGCCCTGGTCGTGGTGTTCGTCTGGATCAGGGCGTCGGTGCCAAGGATGCGCTACGACCAGCTGATGTCGTTCGGCTGGAAGCAGCTGATCCCGGTGTCACTCGCATGGATCGTGCTGTTCTCGGTGTTCCAGGCGATTCGTCAGTTCGGGATGCCATGGGCGTGAGGGGATAACGATGGGACGATTCTCAGGGTTCAAGGTCACGCTCCGGCAGATGTTCAAGCCGCGCGTCACCACCCACTACCCCAAGGTGAAGCGGGAGAAGCCGCAACGGTTCCATGGCCGCCACGTCCTCAACCGCTACCCGGACGGCATGGAGAAGTGCATCGGCTGTGAGCTGTGTGCAGGGGTGTGCCCGGCTCGCTGCATCTATGTGCGCGGAGCCGACAACCCGCCTGATGCCCCGGTGTCGCCGGGGGAGCGGTTCGGTTTCGTCTACGAGATCAACATGCTGCGCTGCATCTTCTGCGCCATGTGCGTCGAGGCGTGTCCCACCGAGGCGATCACGATGACCCACCTGTTCGAGATGTCCGTCGAGGACCGTGACGACGCCATCTACACCAAGGACGAGCTGCTGGTCGAGGCGGATGGCACCCCGAACCACGGCCAGCCGCCGAGCCGTCTCATCGATCTCGAGGAGCTCAAGATCGCCGACGGCTGGATGCGGGCTACGGCCCCGGCGGGTCGGGCGTCCTACGAGGGGATCCCCGCCTGGTCGCCGTCGGCCGGTGTCGGGCTGCGCCCCCCGGAGATGGGCCAATCCGCCACCGATGCGGCCACCGACGAGCCAGGTGATGACTCGCCCGATGAAGCCCCCGGCCACCACGACGAGGAGGAGTGATCGTGGGAGAGTGGATCGTCTTCGTCATCTTCGCCATCGCCTCGGTCGCCGGTGGTCTGGCGATGGTGTCGGCTCGCAACCCGGTGTACTCCGCCATGGGGCTGCTGCTGACGATGTTCTCGATGGCTGTCTTCTACGTCCTCAACCTCGCCCACTTCGTCGCTGCCATCCAGCTCTTGATCTATGCCGGGGCGGTGATGACGCTCTTCCTCTTCGTGATCATGCTCATCGGTGTCGACAAGGCCGAGGACACGACGGAACAGATACCTCTGCAGCGCCCCATCGCCGGGCTGCTCGGCGTCGGTCTCCTCGTGCTCGTCCTCCTCGCCGGGCGGGCGGCCTGGGTCACCGGGCGTGGCGCCATCCCGCAGGAAACCGGGACGATCGAAGCCATATCCGATGAGTTCTTCGCCAACTGGATCTTGCCCTTCGAGGCGACCGCGATCCTGCTGACGATCGCCGCCGTGGCCACGATCGCCATGGCGCAGTTCCTGATGAAGCCGCGTGCGGTGCCCGCCGACAGCGACGAGGTGGCCGCATGAGCGTCGGGCCCGCCTGGTACATGGCTCTGGCCGCGGTGTTGTTCGGCATCGGGGCCCTCGGCATCCTCACCCGTCGCAACGCGCTGGTGATGTTCATGTCCATCGAGCTGATGCTCAACGCGGTGAACCTCACGTTCGTCGCCGCTTCCCGTGCTCTCGGTGGCATCGAGGGACAGGTGGCCGTTCTCTTCGTCATGGTGGTTGCCGCCGCCGAGGTGACGGTCGGCCTGGCGATCATCGTGGCCGTTTTCCGACGCCGGGCCACGGCCAGCGTCGATGAGCTGGCGGAGCTGGCTGGATGACCGACGTGATCTGGCTCGTCGTGCTGTTCCCGTTGATCGGGTTCCTCGCGCTGCTGTTCTTCGGTAAGCGCATCGGCGAACCGCGGGCCGGGTACCTGGGCTCAGCGACCGTGATCGTGGCATTCGTGCTGGCGCTGATCGCCGCCTTCGACTTCATCGGCGGTGAAGGGGAAGCCCACACTGTCGTGCTCTTCGAGTGGATGCCGTCTCTCGGGCTCGATGTCGCATTCCTGTGGGACCCGCTGTCGGCGGCGATGACCCTCGTCGTCACCGGGGTGGGTGCATTGATCCATGTGTACTCGATCGGGTACATGCACGGTGACCCCCGGTTCGGGCGGTTCTTCACGTATCTCAACCTGTTCATCGTGTCGATGCTGCTGCTCGTGCTCGGTGACAACTTCGGTGTTCTCTTCGTCGGGTGGGAGCTGGTCGGTCTCTCGTCATATCTGCTGATCTCGTTCTGGTTCACCAAGCCATCGGCTGCGGCAGCCGGCAAGAAGGCCTTTGTCGTCAACCGCGTCGGCGACGTCGGGTTCCTGGTGGCCCTGATGCTGATCTTCTCCAGCTTCGGGTCACTGGCCTACGGCGAAGTGTTCGAGCACGCTCCCGAGGTGCTCTCTGGCGGCATGGCGACCGCAGTGACCCTGTTGCTGCTGATCGGAGCCGCCGGCAAGTCGGCTCAGTTGCCGCTCTACGTGTGGTTGCCCGATGCCATGGAGGGCCCGACGCCGGTGTCGGCGCTCATCCACGCCGCCACGATGGTGACCGCCGGGGTGTACCTGGTCGCCCGCTCCGGGGCCCTGTTCGAGCTGGCGCCGACCTCGGCCGCGATCGTTGCGACGGTGGGTGCGCTCACCGCGCTGTTCGCGGCGACGATCGCCGTTGGCCAGAAGGACATCAAGCGGGTCCTCGCCTACTCGACGATCTCTCAGCTCGGGTACATGTTCATGGCAGTCGGGGCCGCCGCCTACGTGGCCGGTGTCTTCCACCTCGTGACCCATGCCTTCTTCAAGGCGCTCCTGTTCCTGGGGGCCGGGTCGGTCATCCACGCCATGGCCGACGAGCAAGACATGCGGAAGATGGGCGGGCTTCGCTCGAAGATGCCGATCACGTTCGCCACCATGGCCATCGCCTGGCTCGCCATTTCGGGCATCCCGCCGCTGGCGGGCTTCTGGTCGAAGGACGAGATCCTCGCCGTCGTCTTCAACCGGGGTGGAGCCTGGATCGCATTGTGGGTGATCGGCCTCATCACCGCCGGGCTCACCGCCTTCTACATGACCCGGTTGATGTACATGACGTTCTTCGGTGCTCCTCGTTGGGCTGACGGAGTCGAACCACATGAGTCACCGGCTCTGATGACCATGCCGCTGGTTGCCCTTGGTGTGGCCTCGGCGTTCGCCGGGTTCATCAACACCCCGTGGCGCCTCGGTTTCGAGCACTTCCTCGAGCCGACCTTCGAGCGCTTCGAGGTCCACCTCGCCCATCCGCCCGACGGGATCACGCCGTGGATCCTGGCGATCGTGTCCGTCCTGGTCGCGCTCGCCGGCATCGCCATCGGCAGACGCCGCTACGGCGGTGCCATGCCCGCCGAAACCGGTCTGTGGTGGGACCGTGTCGAGAACGGCTACTACGTCGACGACGTCTACGGGACCACCCTGGTGCTGCCCGGCAAGCGCGCCTCGCAGGTGATGGCTTTCGCCTTCGACGCCAAGATCATCGACGGGATCGTCAACGGCACCGGCACCGCGGTGCGTGCCTTCAGCAAGGCTCTGAGGCCGCTCCAGACCGGGCTGGTCCGCTCCTATGGCGTCGGCATCCTCGCCGGCGCCGTCGGTCTCCTGATCTGGTTCCTGTCGCGAGGAGGGGTGTGACGTGGACTTCCCGGTGATCGCGCTCCTCGTCCTGCTTCCTTCCGGCATCGCCGTCGTCATCGCTGCGCTCCCGCAGCGGACCCGATCGCTGTGGTTCCCGCTGGCCATCGCCCTCTCGGCGCTGCCCCTTGCCGTTGCCGGGTACATCATGTGGGAGTTCGATGCCGTCGACGGCGGGTTCCAGTTCACCCAGGACATCTCGTGGTTCGGACCGTGGGACATCGCCTGGAACGTCGGCATCGACGGCATCTCCCTGTTCCTCGTCGTGCTCACCACGATCCTGTTCCCGATCTCGCTGGCCGCTTCGATGAACATCACCGAGAAGGTGAAGCTCTACATCGTTTCGCTGCTCATCCTCGAGACCGGGCTCCTCGGGGTGTTCGTGTCGCTGGATCTGCTGTTGTTCTTCGTCTTCTTCGAGATCGTGCTCGTCCCGATGTACTTCCTCATCGGGCTGTGGGGCTCCAAGAACCGGGTGTACGCCGCCGTGAAGTTCTTCCTGTACACGGCGTTCGGGTCGGCGCTCCTGCTGTCGGGCATCATCGGGCTCGCCGTGATGGCGCGGGATCAGCTGGGCGGGTTCAGTTTCGACTTCAACACACTGCTCACCCTGGAGATCTCGTCGTCGGCGCAGTTGTGGTTCTTCCTCGCCTTTGCCATCGCTTTCGCCATCAAGGTGCCGCTCTTCCCGCTGCACACCTGGCTCCCCGATGCCCATACCGAGGCTCCCACCGCAGGCTCGGTGCTGTTGGCCGGTGTCCTCCTCAAACTCGGCACCTACGGGCTGCTCCGGTTCAACCTGACTCTGTTCCCCGACGCCAGCGTGCGGCTCGCCCCGTGGCTGGCGACGCTCGCCGTCATCGGGATCATCTACGGCGCTGCGGTCGCCATCGTCCAGCCCGATGTCAAGCGCCTCGTGGCCTACTCGTCCGTGAGCCACCTCGGGTTCATCGTGCTCGGGATCTTCGCCATGACCACCCAGGGGCTTCAGGGTGGAGTCATCCAGATGATCAACCACGGTCTCACCACCGGCGCCCTGTTCCTGCTGGTCGGGATGATCTACGAGAGGAGACACACCAGGCTCATCTCGGACTACGGCGGCCTCGCCAAAGTCATGCCGATCTACGCCGGGTTCTTCCTCTTCACGGCCTTCGCCTCGATCGGCCTTCCCGGTCTCAACGGGTTCATCGGCGAGTTCAAAGTGCTGCTCGGCGCATATCTGAGATTCCCGGTTCTGGCGATCATCGCCGCACTCGGCGTTGTGCTCGCCGCGGTCTACCTGCTGTGGGCCTACGAGCGCATGTTCACCGGCCCCGTCACCAACGAGGCCAACGCCGGCCTCCGTGACCTCAACGGGAGAGAGATCGCGGTCCTGGTGCCGATGGCGGTGCTCATCGTGTTCCTCGGCATCTACCCCAAGCCCGCCCTCGACCGCATCGAACCGGCCGTGGACCGGATACTCGACCGCATCGAGGCGGTCACCGACTACGAGGTCCCGGAGTACGGGAGCACCGCCGACATCGCAGGAGGGGGTGAGTAGATGGACGCCATGTCATTCGTCGCCGTAGGCCCGGAGGTCGCCCTCCTCGTCGGGGTTCTCGCCGTCCTGCTCGTCGAGATCACCCTGGAGCCTGACCGACGCGTCCTCGGGGGCATTGCCGGCGTCGCCGTCGTGGCCGCCCTGGCTCTCTCGGTGTGGCAGTGGTCACACGTCGCCGACGTCGGTGCCGTCGATCACTTCTCCCGGATGGTCCGTCTCGATGGCTTCACCGCGTTCGGGGGCATCGCCGTGTTCACGGTCACCGGGATCGCGCTGCTGGGGATGTGGCCGATGGTCCCCGGGCTGGGGAGGCGGGGAGCCGAGCTCCTCGCCCTCGTCCTGTTGTCGGCGATGGGCCTGCACCTGATGGCGGCATCCGGCAACCTCATCATGCTGTTCGTGGCGCTCGAGATCGCCTCGATCAGCCTGTATGTGATCGCCGGGTTCACCCGGGAGCGGGCCGATGCCGACGAGGCGGCCATGAAGTACTTCCTGCTGGGTTCGTTCGCATCCGCCGTGTTCCTCTACGGCATCGCCCTGCTCTATGCCGCCACCGGATCCACGTACCTGTATGGGCCCGACAGCGTCTCGGACGTGCTCGTCGAGTCCTACTTCCGATCCCCCGGCGTGCTCCTCGCCGGGATCGCTCTGTTGATCGTGGGCCTCGGCTTCAAGGTGTCGGCGGCTCCCTTCCACCAGTGGGCGCCCGATGTCTATCAGGGTGCACCCACCGGGACGGTCGGGTTCATGGCGGCCGGCGTCAAGATCGCCGGGTTCGCCGCCATCGTGCGGGTGCTGATCGGCGGTCTCGGCTCGCGCATCGACGACTGGGCACCGGCGGTCGCCGTGATCGCTGCCGTGTCGATCATCGTGGGTACCGGTTTGGCCATCGCCCAGACCGACATCAAACGGATGCTGGCGTATTCGGGCGTCGCCCACGCCGGGTTCATCCTCACCGGGGTGCTCGCCGGCACCGAAGGCATTCCAGCGGTGTGGTTCTACGTCGCCACGTATGCCGTGCAGCTCGTCGGCGCTTTCGTCGTGGTGTCGATCCTCG
>JABDIW010000255.1 GCA_013003515.1 Acidimicrobiia bacterium | reverse complement strand
AGGCAGGCCCGCTCGACATGCGCATGGGCCCGGACGCTCCTCACACGGCCGACGAGATCGTCAACACCTGGTCCGAGCGACAGCTCGTCGACATCTTTCGCATGTATGGAGAGGAACGTTTCGCCCGGCGCATCGCCGCCGCGATCGTGGCCGCACGCCCGATCGGCGACACCGCATCGCTTGCCCGCATCGTGGCGGATGCCGTTCCCGCACCCGCCCGCCGCCGTCGCCATCCTGCTCGACGAGTTTTCCAGTCCATCCGGATCGCCGTCAACGGCGAGCTCGACGCGCTCCGCGTCGGACTCGAGGCAGCGACCCGGTTGGTGCGACCCGGGGGAAGGGTGGCTGTGATCAGCTACCACTCGCTCGAGGATCGCATCGTGAAGCGACACTTCGCCGCCGGTACCACCGGATGTGTGTGTCCTCCCGACCTACCCGTGTGCACCTGTGGGCGAGTGGCCGAATGGCGGTCACTCGCCCGCAAACCCCTGCGGCCGGGCGAGGCCGAGGTGGAACGGAACCCGCGTTCGCGAAGTGCACGTCTTCGGGCGGTCGAGAAGCTCGAGCCACCGGAGGCCGCATGACCACCGCTCCGGTTGCCGCTCCTCTTCGCGCTCGACCCCACGGTCGCTCCCTTCCTGCGGCGTCAACTCGACGTTCCCTGCATCCGTTCCTCGTATTCACCGCCGCTGTCATCGCCGCGTTCTTCGCCGTGATTCTCATCAGGACATCGCTCGATACCGCAGCGTTCCGTCTCGACGAGCTCAACGCCCAGATCGAAGCCGAGGAAACCCGCCACTGGGAGCTTCGCCTCGAGATCGCCCGTCTCCAGGCGCCCGACCGGATCCAGTCGGCAGCCGCAGCCATGGGCATGGTGTATCCAGACAACCGATCGATTCTGGCGGTTGCAGGTGTCGGCGAGTACGAGGGGGCCGACCCTGACGAACGCTGGAGCGAACTGAAGTCGCTGCTGAGCGCGCAGCCATGAGGAGGGCCACGACATGAGATCCGTGCTCCACATCCTCTTCCCCGTGCTCAGAGCCGACGCTCCGTCGCGCGCTGGCGGTGGGACCACTACGGACCCCAACCGCCGGAAACCATGACCATGGGGCGTGCTCCGCGCGCCCTGAATGTCCGGCTCATCGTCATCGGAGCCATCCTGGTGCTCGGCTGGGTTCCGATCGGCATCCGGTTGTTTTCGATCCAGGCGCTGGCGTCCGGTGAGCATGACTACGCCGAACTGGGTCTCCAGCAGCGTTCTCGCGTAGAGCTGCTCGCGGCGGATCGGGGAACCATCTTCGACCGTCACGGCGTGGAACTGGCTGTGTCTGTCGGTACCACGACCGTGTATGCCAATCCCGGCCACATCGCGGACGCCGCGGCAGTCGCTCGCGAGCTCGCCCCGGTGCTCGGCATGGAGCTGGGTGAGCTCGAGGAGCGGTTGACGCGCGACTCCGGGTATGTGGTGCTCATGCGGAGTGCCGAGAATCGCGACGCCGCGCTCATCCGCGACGTCGTCGACGACCGGCGGCTTCCTGGCATCTACTTCATCGGCGAGACCCGGAGGTTCTATCCGGCGGGTCAACTGGCCTCTCAGGTGATCGGATTCGTCCAGACGGACGACAACTCCGGTCTCGAAGGCCTCGAGCTGACGTTTGACGAGGTCCTGGCCGGCACGCCGGGAGAACTGGTCGAGGAACGCGATCCGCAAGGTCGTCGTATTCCCCAGGCCGAGTATCGGTACATCGCCGCCGAGCCCGGCGCCGACATCGTGACCACGCTCGACCCGGTGATCCAGTTCGCTGCCGAGCAAGCCCTCGGTGACGCCATGGAGGCAACGGGGGCTACCGGTGGCGCCGTCGTCGTCCTGGAGGTCGGCACCGGTGGGATCCTCGCCATGGCCAACGCCCCCACCTTCGACCCCAACGATCGCAGTGACACGTCTCCCGAGGCCTATCGCAATCGAGCCGTCACCGATCGCTACGAGCCCGGGTCGACGCTGAAGGTCGTCACGCTCGCCGGAGCCCTCAACGAGGGAGTGCTCCGGGAGACCGAGCTGCTCGAGGTTCCGATGGAGCTGGAAGTCGATCGTGGCGAGAACAAGGACCCGAAGGTGTATCGGGACGTAGCCAGGCACCCCCTCGAGATGAGCGTTGCCGACATCGTTGCCCAGTCGTCCAACGTCGGGACCATCCTCATCCAGTCCCGCCTCGGCAACGAGCTCCACTACGACTACCTGCGTGCCTTCGGTCTGGGATCGGCGGCAAGTGGCGACTTCACCGGGGAGTCGAACGGGTGGCTCGAGCCGGTCGAGGACTGGTGCTCGTCGACGTGTGGGCCATCCACGGCCATTGGCTATCGCGTCGACGCCACCGTTCTCCAGATGGCTGCCGTGTTCGGGGCCATCGCCAATGACGGCGTCTGGGTGCAGCCGCACATCGTGACGGAGGTCATCGATGCAGCGGGATCCCACACCGTGGACCCCGTTGTGAGGCCAGTGGTCTCGGAGGAGACGGCCCGGGTGCTTCGCGAGCTCCTTGCCGGTGTGGTCGAGCGGGGTACCGGCACCAGTGCCGCTGTCACCGGGTACAGCGTCGCCGGCAAGACCGGCACGACCGAGAAGTGGTTGCCCGAGGAGGGCAGGTACTCGGAAGATGATCGCTTTGCCAGCTTCATCGGGATGGTCCCGGCCCGGACCCCGCGCCTCGTGGTCGCCGTGATGCTCGACAGCCCCAATGGCGATACCGACGCCGGTCTCGATCAGCGCTTCGGTGGGGTCTCTGCCGCCCCGGTGTTCGCACAGGTTGCCGAAGCCGCCCTCCATCAGCTCGGCGTCCCCCCCGATGGGGTTGGCCCGTGACCGCCGGGGCAACCATCCGTGACCTCTCGGGCCGCGTCGGGGGCACTGTGTTCGGCGACGACTCGGTGGTCGTCGGCGACGTTCGGCACGACTCTCGAGAAGTGGGGCCCGGAGACCTCTTCGTCGCCGTTGTCGGATTCACCGGAGACGGCCACGACTACATCCCCGCCGCCATCGCCGCTGGTGCCGCCGCGGTGTGTGTCGAACGAGCAGCCGATCTCGCCGTACCCCAGATCGTCGTGAACTCGGCTCGCTCGGCGCTGGGGCCCCTCGCCGCAGCTGCCCACGGTGATCCTTCGACGAGCCTCCCCGTCGTCGGGGTGACCGGCACCAACGGCAAGACCACCGTCACGCACCTGCTGGCGTCGATCATCGAGGCATCGGGCCGAATCCCCGGTTTGGTCGGGACGATCGGAGCCCGGATCGGCGACGAGCGGCTGAACATGGTCCGGACCACACCCGAAGCCTCCGACCTGCAGCGGCTGTTCGCTTCGATGAGGGAAGCAGGCGTCGATGCCGTTGCCATCGAGGTGTCCTCGCACGCTCTCGTGCTGGGCCGGGTCGACGCCACCAGATTCGCCGCAGTCGGGTTCACGAACCTGAGCCAGGATCACCTGGACTTCCACGGGGACCTGGAGAACTACTACCGGGCGAAGCGATCCCTCTTCGACCCGAGACGGGCCGAGACGGCGGTGGTCTCTCTTGCCGACGAGTGGGGAAGGCGTCTCGCCTCAGAGGTCGAGATACCCGTCATCACGACCGGTATCGAGTCCGGCGATGTCACCACTCGAGCTCTCGACGCCGGTCTGACGGGATCGTCGTTCGATCTTGTCATCGATGGCAACGTCGCCCACGTGAATCTCGCTCTTCCCGGACGATTCAACGTCGACAACGCCCTCGTCGCTGCAGGATGCGCATCGGTGATAGGCATCGACATCGAGTCGATCGCCAGGGGACTGTCCATGCCCATCACCATCCCGGGCCGATACGAGCGGGTCGACGCCGCGGCCGACTTCACCGTGGTCGTCGACTACGCCCATACCCCGGAGGCAATCGAGCGAATCGTCGCCGATGCCCGCGCCAAGACGCCGGGCCGCGTGATCGTGGTGGTCGGAGCTGGGGGAGATCGCGACACCGCCAAGCGAGCCGACATGGGTGCGGCCGCCGCCACCGCAGACATCTCGATACTCACCACCGACAACCCGCGCAGCGAAGATCCGGATCAGATCATCGCGGAGATGGCGGTTGGTGCAGTTCGTGCCACCACCATCACCGACCGCCGTCAGGCCATCCGTCATGCCCTCGAGTTGGCAGATGCGGATGATGTCGTCCTCGTGCTGGGGAAGGGGCATGAGACGACCCAGGAGATTGCCGGCGACACGGTCCCGTTCGACGATCGTGAGGTCGTCAAGTCGATTCTCTCGGAGGCGACATGACCGATCGCTCCTGGGCGCTCTCCGAGGTCGCCGCCATCGTCCGGGGCCGTCTGGTTGGTCCGGATGTCCGGGTCACCGGTGTGTCGACCGACTCTCGTATCAGCGCGCCCGGGTCATTGTTCTTCGCTCTCAGCGGCCCGTCGTTCGATGGTCACCACTTCGCTGCATCTGCTCTGGGCTCAGGCGCGGCTGCGGCCGTGGTCCAGCCCGGCCGGGTCGACGCCGAGCCCCGTATCGAGGTGCCAGATCCGCTCGAGGCGCTGCGAGCTCTCGCCATCGACGTCCGATCCAAGATGGCCCAGCCCGTCATCGCTGTCACAGGTAGCACCGGGAAGACGTCCACGAAGGACCTCCTCAGCGCAGCGGTGCCAGGGGCGCATGCCTCGGTGCGTTCCTTCAACAACGAGATTGGCGTCCCCCTCACCGTTCTCGGGGCAGATCCCGACGCGTCTGTGCTCGTGCTCGAGGTCGGCTCACGAGGTCCTGGCCACATCGAACACCTCGCTCCCGTGGTGCGCCCCGATGTTGCGGTGATCACGAACCTCGGCCTGGTCCATCTCGAGACGTTCGGGTCCATCGAGACCCTGGCCGACTCGAAATTCGAGCTCGTCGAGGCCCTGACCGCCGAGGGAACCGCCGTGCTCCCCGTTGACGAGCCCCTGCTCGATCGCCCGGTCGCGGGCAGTGTCATGACGTTTGGGGCAACCCCCGAAGCCGACGTGGCCGTGGGCGATGTCCAGCTCGATGATCGCTTGAGACCGACGTTCGCCGTGACGACACCGGTCGGTTCGGTGACCGTGCGGCTGCCGCTGGTCGGTGCTCATCACGCCTTGAACACCGGTGCCGCGATCGCCGCAGGGATCTCCATCGGAGCCGATATCCACGAGATGGCCGAACGCCTGGCGAAGGCGGAGGCGTCGCCGTGGCGCATGGAGGTCACCGAAGGTCCCATCACGGTGGTCAACGATGCCTACAACGCCAACCCCACATCGATGGAGGCGGCGCTCCGGACCGTGGCCGCTTCAGGGAGGCGCCCCGTCGCTGTCCTCGGGCGAATGGCAGAGCTCGGCGATGTCGAGGCAGTCGAGCACCGCAGGATCGGGTCTCTGGCTGCCGACCTCGGCTTCGCCGCAGTCATCGTCGTCGGTGAGGACCACGGAATCGCTGAGGGAGCAGGGGCCATTGCCCGCCGCGTCTCTACGGCCGAGGAGGCCATCACCGAGCTGACCCGGCTGACTCGCGACGGTGACGTCGTGCTCGTCAAGGCGTCGCGATCGGTCGGTCTCGAACGACTCGCCATGGACCTCGTGGAGGTGCTCGCATGATCGGTCTTCTGATCTCGGGAGCGACTGCGTTCCTCGTCGCCATCTTCGCCACGCCGTTTGCCATCCGGGTCCTGCGACGGAACGACATCGGCCAGTTCATCCAGGAGGACGTCGAGGGGCACGCCCACAAGAAGGGGACACCGACGATGGGTGGGGTCGTCATCCTCCTGGCAGTCACTGTCGCCTACGTGATCTCCCACATCCGGCTCTGGGACGTGGGTCATGGTCCAACGTTCGAGATGCGTGAGTTCACTCCTCAGGGAATCATGGCAATGGTCGCCTTTCTCGGCATGGGGCTCATCGGGTTTCTCGACGACTTCGTCAAGTACGCCAGACGCCAGAACCAGGGCCTGTCGAAGCGATGGAAGTTCCTTGGCCAGATCGCGATCGCCGTCACGTTTGCCGTCATCGCCATCTCTTCGAACGTCAGCACCGAGATCTCGTTCACCCGCTCCCTCGGCCTCGACCTGGGGCCGTGGCTGTATGCAGGGCTGGTGCTGCTGATGCTCACCGCGACCGCCAACGCCGTGAACCTCACCGATGGCCTCGATGGGCTGGTGGCCGGAACGTCCGCCCTCGTCTTCGGGGCGTTCATGATCATCGCGTTCTGGCAGTTCAGGAACCCGGATTTCTATCAAGTCGACGGAGCGCTCGATCTGGGGCTCTTCGCAGCTGCGCTCGCCGGAACCGTTCTCGGATTCATGTGGTGGAACGCCGCTCCCGCCCAGGTGTTCATGGGAGACGTTGGGTCCCAGGCACTGGGAGGCGCCATGGCGTCTCTGGCTCTGCTCACCAACACCCAGCTTCTCCTGGTGATCCTCGGAGGTCTCTACGTGGCCACGACGCTCTCGGTGATCATCCAGGTGTTCAGTTTCCGCGTCTTTGGGAAGCGGGTGTTCCTGATCGCGCCCATGCATCACCATTTCGAGATGAAGGGATGGCCCGAGACGACTGTGATGATCCGGTTCTGGATCCTCGGCGCGCTGTTCGTGGCGGTTGGTCTTGGCGTGTTCTACGGCGATTTCATCACGGCGACGGGAGGACCATGAACATCCTGGTCCTCGGTGCCGCCGTCAGCGGCGCAGCAGCCGCCCGTCTGGCCCGTCACCTCGGCTACCACGTCGAGATCTACGACCGGAGAGCAGCTGCTTTGAGCGCCTTGCGCGACGAGGCCTTCGTGGTCCACTCGGGGGTGTGGGTGCCCGATCACCTGCGGAACAAGGACCTGGTCGTCACCAGCCCCGGGTTCCCCGAGCACTCGCCGCCGATCACCGATGCCCTGTCATCCGGCATTCCCCTGGTCTCGGAGCTCGAGTTCGCCTCGATGCATATGGATGCTCCTCTGATCGCAGTGACCGGCACCAATGGGAAGACCACGGTGACCGGTCTCATCGCCGACATGCTGGTTGCGTCCGGTGTCGACGCCGTGGCTGCCGGAAACATCGGAACCGCCCTGTCGACAGTGGCACTGGATCCTCCGGCACTCACGGTCGTCGAGGCATCGAGCTTCCAGCTCCGGTTCATCGACTCCTTCTCCCCAAGCGTCGCGGTCGTCGTCAACATCGCTCCGGATCACCTCGATTGGCACGGAACCTTCGACGCGTACGTCGCAGCCAAGGCTCGGATCTTCGAGAACCAGGGCCCCGAAGATGTCGTCGTCGTCGATGCCGACGATGCTGTCGCCTCCGACCTGGCCCGCCAGGCCCCGGGGAGAACGATTCGAGTCTCGGGACATCGTGTGACCGAGGACGCCGCTGGATTCGACGGCGACATCGTCGTCGGCGACCAACGGATGCCTCCTCCCGACGTTGGTGCGTCCTTCCTCCTGGATCTCGCGATTGCGTCCGTCGCCGCGCTCGAA
Organism: Acidimicrobiia bacterium; assembly: GCA_013003515.1. GTDB lineage: Bacteria > Actinomycetota > Acidimicrobiia > Spongiisociales > UBA5794 > JABDIW01. The sequence continues at coordinate 11,953 of JABDIW010000255.1, read as the reverse complement.
TCGGGAGCCACTCCTGCAGGTGTCGCCGGGGTCATCGCCGGCTTCTCGACAGGGCCGCACCGTCGCCGCCTCGTCGGGGAGTGGGCGGGCGTTCAGTGGGTCGACGACTCCAAGGCGACGAATCCCCACGCCGCCATCGCCGCCGTGTCGTCCTACCCGTCTGTCGTGCTCATCGCCGGTGGCAGAAACAAGGGCCTCGATCTCGAGCCACTCGTCACGGCACCCTCGGTGAAGGCGGTGATCGCCCTCGGTGAGGCCGCCGAGGAGATCATGGCGCTGACGCCGTCGCGGCGGGCCGCAACCATCGATGAGGCCGTAGCGATTGCCGATGAGATCGCGGTGGCCGGAGATACAGTCCTGCTCGCACCGGGGTGCGCCAGTTTCGACATGTTCGACAACTACGCAGCGAGGGGCGACGCGTTTGTGACCGCGGTGCGCTCGACGAAGGAGGACAGCTCGTGGCCGGCCGCGTGACCCACATCCCCGTTGCACGGGGAATCGAGTGGACGCGGACCCGTCGTCTGGCCGGCGACCGGCGAGCAGTCATGGTTCTGGCCCCGATCGTGATCCTCGTGGTGATGGGCCTGGGAGCACTGTCCTCGGCGTCGTCGGTGCTGTCGCTTCAGGTGCAGCAGAACAGCGACAACCTTTTCTATGTCAAGCGTCAGCTGGTGTTTGTGGGCGGGGGAGTCGTTGCCCTCATCGCAGCGGCACGCGTTCCGTACCGGTGGTATTCGCGCAACGCCCTCATCATTCTCGGTCTGGCGGTCGGGTCGTTGGTCGCCACGCTCCTGGTGGGCAGTGTCCGCAACGGCGCCAAGAGCTGGATCGAGATCGGTTCGTTCACCCTGCAGCCGTCTGAATTCGCCAAGTTCGCCGTCGTCGTCTTTCTCGCCACCGCCTTGACCCGCAAGGAGCAGTGGCTGGGGGTGTTCTCTCACTTCTTCTGGCCCGTCGCCGCCTCGCTCGGTGTTGTGGGTGCGCTGGTGGTCGCCCAGCGGGACTTCGGCACGGCGATGATCATCGGTGTTGCCGGTCTCATCGTCTTGCTTGCCTCCGCTGCCCCGCTCCGATTCGTCCTGGGTTCTGCGGGCATCGCCAGCGTCCTGGCGGTCTCTGCGGCCCTGGCAGAGCCGTACCGGCGTCGCCGGCTCCTCTCGTTCCTCGATCCCATGGCGGACAGGCTCGATAGTGGACTCCAGGTGGTCCAGGGACTCGTCGCTCTCCAGACCGGTGGGCTGTTTGGTGTCGGTCTCGGCGCCAGCCGGGCTCGGTGGATGTTCCTTCCCAACGCGCACAGTGACTTCATCTTCGCCATCATCGGCGAGGAGCTCGGCTTTGCCGGGGCGATCTCGGTGGTCGCCCTGTTCATGGCGTTTGCGTTCTCCGGAGTCCTGATCGCCCTCCGCGCTCCTGACCGGTTCGGCCGGCTGCTGGCCATCGGCATCGTGGCCTGGATCACCTTCCAGGCATTCGTCAACGTCGGCGGCGTCGTCGGTGTGGTCCCCATCACCGGCGTTCCCCTTCCCTTCATCTCCGCCGGAGGCAGCGCCATGCTCGTGAACCTCGCCGCCATGGGCGTGCTGGTGAACATCGCACGGACGGCAGGCAAGGGCACCTCGTGATCTTCGGCCTGGCTGCCGCCGGCACCGGGGGCCATGTCTTCCCGGCCCTCGCCGTGGCCGGGGCGCTCGTCGACAGGGGCATCGACCGCAATGACATCGTCTTCTTCGGCGGGGATCGCATCGAGGCCCGGGTGGTCCCCGAAGCCGGTTACGAGCTCGTGCAATTACCTCTTCGCGGACTGGAGCGTCGCATCACGACGAGGAACCTCGCCATCCCGGGCATGGTTCGCTCGGCTGCCGCCGCCGTGAGGCATCGGCTGGAGGCAGACGGCGCCGTCTCCCTCCTTGCGTTCGGCGGGTATGTCACCGTGCCTGCAGTGTGGGGAGCCCGCAGGGCAGGGGTCCCGGCGATGCTCCACGAGCAGAACGCCGTACCCGGTCTGGCCAACCGGCTCATGTCGCGGTTCGCCCAGACCGTGTATGTCGCCTTCGACGCCGCGCTCGACACGCTCGATGGCGCCACGGTCATCGGCAATCCACTGCGGCCGGAGTTCGATCGTTACGACCGCAACACGCTTCGGCCGGATGCCAGGAAGCGATACGGCCTCGAGGACGGCTCCTTCGTGGTGGGCATTCTCGGGGGAAGCCAGGGAGCCGCCGTCCTCAATCGCGCTGCGGACTCTCTGGTCGGAGGGTCGAAGGCGACTCTGCTTCATCTCACTGGACGAGCCAACATCGAGGACGTCCAGGCTCGGGCCGCAGCGTCAGATCGTTGGGTCGTCGTCGCCTTCGAGCCGGCCATGGAGAACTTCTATGCGGCTTGTGATCTCATCGTTTCACGAGCCGGTGCCCTGACGATGTCCGAGGTCGCCGCCACGTCGACGCCGGCTGTCGTCGTGCCATTTGCCGCTGGTACCGGTGGGCACCAGGCGGCAAACGCTGCAGCGCTGGCATCCGCCGGCGGAGTAGTGGTGATTCCCGAGGATCGGATCGGTGAGCTCACCGGGGTGGTGACAGGCCTCGTGGAGGACCCCGACCGACTCGAGTCGATGCGCACCGCGCTTCAGCCTCTCGCTCGTCACGACGCAGCCGGCGTCCTTGCAGACGCCATGATCGAGGCAGGGCGTCTCCAATGACGGCTCCCGGGCTCGAAGACCTCGTGCGAGTCCACATGGTGGGCGCCGGCGGAGCCGGGATGAGTGGCCTTGCCAAGCTCCTGACGCGGCGCGGACACACGGTCACCGGATCCGATCTGAAGCCGGGTCGCATGCTCGACGCCCTCGCCGAAGTCGGCATCGAGACCTGGATAGGACACCGCCCGGATCGGGCCGACAGCTGGGATCTGGTCGTTGCGTCTTCTGCGGTACCACCTGGCGATCCTGAGCTGGTTGCAGCTCGTGAGGCCCAGGTTCCGGTGTGGGAGCGTCCCCGGCTCCTCGGTGCCCTGACCGCGGCGATGCCGGCCGTGGGGATCGCCGGGACCCATGGCAAGACGACAAGCACTGCGTTGATGGTGTCTGCTCTGCGGACGATGGGCCTCGACCCGAGCTTTCTGGTGGGTGGCACCCTCGTCGACCAGAACACGGGGGCCCACCTCGGTGCCGATGACCGATTCGTGCTGGAGGCCGACGAGGCCTTCGGAACGTTTCTCGAGCTCAACCTCGAGGCGCTTCTGGTCACCAACATCGAAGCCGACCATCTCGACTACTACGGAGATATCGAATCGCTTCACAGAGCGTTTCGTCGGGTCGCTGGGCAGGTCGAGGGCCCGGTGGTCGTATGCGCGGACGATGCCGGATCTGCCGCGCTCGCTGATCTTCCCGGGGTCATCACGTTCGGCAGGTCGCCAGAGGCCACCTGGCAGATCAGCCGGGTCACCCATGAGGGCTGGTCCACGCACTTCACGATCGATGAACCTGGCGGCCGGTCGCACGATGTGACCGTCCCCAAACCGGGCACCCACATTGCTCTCGATGCTGCCGGGGTTCTCGTCCTGTGTGCCGAGCTGGGGCTCGACCCGGGAAGCGTTGCCCGGGCAATGAGCGCATTTCGAGGCGTCAGGCGCCGCTTCGAGATCCGGGCTCAAGCGTCGGGTGTACTGGTGGTCGAGGACTACGCCCATCACCCGACCGAGATCGCGGCGACGATCGAGGCGGCGCGCCTCGGAGCGCCGGGCCGCGTGTGGGTGGTGTTCCAGCCGCACCGTTACACCCGCACTGCCGACCTGGCTGCAGAGTTCGGTCCGGCGCTGAGCGGTGCAGATCGAGTCATCGTCACGGACATCTATCCCGCAGGGGAGACTCCTATCCCTGGTGTCACCGCCCAGCTCGTTGTGGATTCGGTCCGCCGTGCCGGCGGCGACGCCGTCGAGATCGGTGGTTTCTCGGAGCTGGCCCGCCGTCTGGTTCCCGAGCTCATGGAGGGAGACCTCGTCCTGCTGCTCGGTGCCGGTGACGTCAATCAGGCTGCCGAGCCGATCGCCACAGGTCTCGGAGCACGAACGTGAACCCGCTCACGGCTCTCGTCGCCGATGGCACCCTGAAGGAGTCCGCCGAGCTCTCGGCGTTCACCACCTACAAGTTCGGAGGCTCGGCCCGGTGGCTGGCAGAGGTCGGCGACGACGAGACCCTGCACCGTCTTGTCGGGGGCCTGGAGGCGCACGGCGATGTCGAGGTCGCCGTCGTCGGACGCGGGAGCAATCTCGTCGTCAGCGACCGTGGGTTCGACGGAGTCGTCATTCGCCTCGTCGGTGACTACCTCGCCATCGACGCCGACGCGACCCCGGTCACTGCCGGCGGCGCCGCACCTCTGCCGCTCCTGGCCCGCGACACCGTCAAAGCCGGGAGAGGCGGTCTCGAGTTCTTCGTCGGGATTCCGGGCTCTGTCGGCGGTGCAGTTCGGATGAACGCCGGCGGTCACGGGACCGAGACTGCCGACATCCTCGTCGAGGCAGAGGTCGTCGACCTTCGCAGCGGTTCACGGTCGCGGCGAAGCAGCGAGGACCTGGAGCTCCGCTATCGCCACAGCAACCTGGACACCCACGAGCTGGTCACCCGCGCCTGGTTCGACACGACCGCTCAGGATCCCGAGATCGGCGAGCGTCGGCTCCGCGAGATCACACAATGGCGAAAGGAGCACCAGCCGGGTGGCACCTTCAACGCCGGGAGCGTGTTCAAGAATCCCCCCGGCGACTACGCGGGCCGCATCATCGACGACCTCGGCCTCAAGGGGTTTCGTGTTGGTGGGGCATCGGTCTCCGAGCGGCATGCGAACTTCTTCGTCGCCGATCCCGCAACGAGCGCCCAGGACATCCACGATCTCGTGATGGAGGTCAGGTCCCGGGTCAGCGCGGCCACAGGCATCGATCTCGAGCCCGAGATCGTGTTCCTGGGAGAGTTTGGCCATGAGCACGGTTGACCGAAGGATCGCGGTTCGTCGTCGTCAGGTCGCCGAGGATCACGCTCGGGGACGCCTGTACCTCGTCATGTGGGGGATCGTGGGCGCCATCGCGATCGGGGCCCTGGTGTGGGCGATCCAATCCCCACTGCTCGATGTCGACCGCGTGGAGGTGACCGGCGTGCATCGGTCGTCTGTCACCGCCACCCTCGAAGCTCTCGAGATCTCGCCGGGCCTTCCCCTGGTCGCGGTGCGGTCAGGATCCATCGCCGAGGCACTGGAATCCGACCCCTGGGTCGCCGACGCCGCGGTTCGAGTGGTGTGGCCCAACCGGGTCGAGGTCTCTGTGGCCGAGCGAGTGCCGATCGTGGTGATCGCGCTGAACGGCAGCGACTGGCTCGTTGCCACCGACGGCATCGTCCTGGCGCCGGCGACGGGCGAACGGCTGGCCCGGATCGAAGTCATGACCGCTGATTCGGTGAACGTGGGTGCGGTGGTGCCGTCCGATGTCGCCATCGCCGTCGCGTTCGCTGCGGCGCTCGACGCCGAGGTGGCGGCGTCGGCCAACTTGACGGTTGGGGAGGGGGGTCTGGAAGCGGTCGTGGCCGGATACCCGATTCGTCTCGGAACCGGTGAGGACATGGCAGAGAAGGCTCGCGTGGTCTCGGCGCTCGTCGCCACCGGGCCGCCGGCGGGCTCGACCATCGACGTCCTGGCGCCGTCGCGACCGTCGATCGTGGCTCCTACCTCGGCCGACTGACACACCTTCGACCTCTACAAGAGGTCGAGACTTCCGGCTGGCATGCGGCTGTAGCGCGTGTTTACCATCGGTTGATCACCGCCCGGTGAGCATCCTGAGGAGATGAATCCCGTGACAGATTCCCGCAGCCCACACAGCTATCTCGCCGTCATCAAGGTCGTCGGTATCGGCGGTGGCGGTGTCAATGCCGTCAACCGAATGGTCGATGCGGATGTGTCGGGTGTCGAGTTCATCGCGATCAACACCGACGCCCAGGCGCTGCTGATGTCTGATGCCGACGTCAAGCTCGATATCGGGCGTGACGCGACACGCGGTCTCGGTGCCGGGGCGGATCCGGAGATCGGTCGTCAGGCTGCCGACGAGCATCGCGACGAGATCGAGGAGGCGCTGCGCGGCGCCGACATGGTGTTCATCACCGCAGGTGAGGGCGGGGGCACCGGAACCGGTGGCGCTCCGGTCGTCGCCGAGGTGTCACGGTCGATCGGTGCGCTCACCGTTGGCGTCGTCACCAGGCCCTTCGGCTTCGAAGGACGGCGCCGCTCTGTTCAGGCCGAGCAGGGCATCCAGGCGCTGAAGACCGCCGTCGACACCCTCATCATCATCCCCAACGAGCGTCTGCTCGAGATCGCCGACCCGAAGACGCCCGTCCTCGAGGCGTTCCAACTCGCCGATGACGTGCTGACCAACGGGGTCAAGGGCATCACCGATCTGATCACGACCCCCGGACTCATCAACGTCGACTTCGCCGACGTCCGCACGGTCATGTCTGAAGCCGGCTCGGCGGTGATGGGGATCGGCCGGTCGTCCGGTGAGAACCGTGCCGAGCAAGCGGCCGAGAAGGCCATCTCCTCGCCGCTCCTCGAGACCTCCATGGAAGGCGCCCGCGGCGTCTTGCTGTCGATCTCGGGACCCGGCGACATGAGCCTCCATGAGGTCAACACGGCGGCCAATCTGATCGCCGACCACTGCGATGCGGACGCCAACATCATCTTCGGGTCCGTCATCGACGACACGATGGATGATGAGATGAAGGTCACCGTGATCGCAGCCGGGTTCGATCGTGGCCGCCGCAGCGGCGCCTCCACCGGCGTCGAGTTCAGTCCGAGTCCTGGTGACGAGGACCTCGACATCCCTGGCTTCGTCCAGGGATGATCCCGGGCTTCCGGGGCGCGGCCTTCTCCGCCGCTCCGGACGGTGACGTTCGCGGCGATCGCGACGCTCGTGAGACGTTTGCCGCTCGCGTCGGAATACCCATCGAGTGGGCGACGGCCGTCCAGGTGCACGGAGACACCGTGCTCCTGGCGGAGAGCGGGGGTATCCAGGGCGAAGGCGACGCCCTCATCACCGGCGCCGCCGGCGTCGCAGTCGCAGTGTTCACGGCCGACTGTGTCGGGATGGTGATCGAGGCAGATGAGGCAGTCGCCGTGGTCCACGCCGGGTGGCGGGGAGCAGCTGCGGGGATCGTCCAGGCGACACTGGACCGGATGCGAGATCTCGGTCACGACCCGGTTCGAGCTGCCATCGGGCCATCGATCGGTCCCTGCTGCTACGAGGTGGGACCCGAGGTCGCCCAGCTCTTCCCCGGGTATGTGTCCACCACGACGTGGGGCACCGTCAGCGTCGACGTGGCCGGCTTCGTCTCCGACACCATGGCCGGAGTCGAGGTGCACCAGATCGGCCACTGCACGAGGTGTGATGATGGGTACTTCTCGCACCGACGCGACAACACCCCCAAGAGACAGGCTGCAATCGGATGGATGCCCTCGAATCGGTGAAGCGCCGCGTTGCGGCCGCCGAAGCGCGTGCCGGCCGGCCACCCGGGTCGGTCACGCTCGTTGCTGTGTCGAAGGGGCGGTCGGTGGACCAGGTACTCGAGTGCTACGAAGCCGGTCACCGCGACTTCGGTGAGAACCGTGCCGACGAGCTCGTGGCCAAGGCACTGGCGCTACCAGGAGACATCCGGTGGCACTTCGTCGGAACCCTTCAATCCAACAAGGCGCGGAGGGTGAGAGAGCACGTTCACCTCCTGCACTCGCTGGTCGGTGAGCGCCTCGCCGAGCGATGGGCCGGCGATCCGGGGTCACCCCCGGCGCTGATCCAGGTCAACATCTCGGCGGATCCCCTCAAGCACGGCCTGGACCCTGGCGACGTTGCCGGTTACGCCCAGCATTGCGCCGGTCTTGGTATCGATGTTCGGGGGCTGATGACCATCCCCAAGCAGGGGACGCCCGATCAGGTTCGAGGCTGGTTCCGCTCGCTGGCGACGCTGGGCTCGCAACTCGGGCCGGGGATGGCTCTGTCGATGGGGATGACGGACGATTTCGAGATCGCCATCGAGGAGGGCGCGACCATGATCCGCATTGGACGGGCTATCTTTGATCCCCGGTCAGGGAGTTGATGACATGGCTTCGAGTTGGCAGAAGGTGATGTTCTTCCTCGGGCTGGTGGATGAGGAAGAGTCCACCACCGCCGAAGAAGTACCCGCGTTCGACACCATCGAGCCGTTGCCGGTCGAAAGTGAGACAGGAGTCGCCGAAACGCCTGTCGTTGAGACTCCCCAAGCCGCTCCTCAAGCTGAACCCCAGACGGCGGCTCCCGTGCCGATCAAGACCCACGGCGGTGTTGCGGGTCGCCGGGTCGAACCTCCGACCAAGCGCCGCCGCCGACTGCTCGGCGACGGAGACTCTGGATCCGATGGAGGTGGAACGGTCACGCCGATTCCGGCCGGTTCGACCGAGATCATCGTGGCGAAGGTGTTCAGCGATGCCCAGCGCCTCGCCGACATGATCCGGGAGCGGCGTGCCGTCGTGCTGGATCTTCGGTCCACAGAGCCCGAGATGGTTCGTCGGCTCGTCGACTTCTCGTCCGGGCTCACCTATGCACTCGATGGAACGATGCGCAAGATCAACCAGGGTGTGATCCTGGTGGCGCCGGGCTCGTTCGCGCTCCCCGATCACGAACGGGACCGTCTCGTCGGCCTCGGCCTGTACGCCGCTTCTGTGTCCGAGTGATCAGATGATCTGCACCATCGCCACCATCGCGGTCTTGATCCTGTTCGGCTGGGTGATCCTCGGGTGGATCGTCGAGCTGGGCCGCATCCCGTGGGGTCACCCGGTGCGCAGCCTCTACGACCTGATCGGTAAGGGCATCAACCCCATTCTGCGTCCGATTCGAGCCGTGCTGCCCCCGGTCCGGATCGGCAACGCGGCTCTCGACCTCTCGGTCATCGCAGTATTTGTCGTTCTCTGGGTCATCCGCACCGCAGCCTGCTGATCGTTGCCAGAACGCGCGCTCTCCGTCGGCGTTACTATCTCTGCGCGCATGGACTTCACCTCATACCAAGCAGAGGCGGAGCGGTTCTCCACGGTTCGCAAGGGGCTCGACGCAGAGGAGGTGGCCGCCTTTCAGGCGCGCGCCGCCCGCTCGCTGCGCACCTACGAACGTGAGTTGAACCTCGCCTCGCAACGCATCCGGGAGCTCGAAGGCAAGGTGGCGACCATCGATGGGCGGGTCGCCCAATCCGAGCTCGCTTTCCTCCACGCCGCCGACGCTCGCCAGGACCTGCTGGCGAAGGCGCGAAAGGAAGCGGACCGGATCGGTGAAGAGGCCGAGCAGCTTCGGGCCGAGGCCGCCCAGTTCCGTGATCGTCTCGCCGGCGACCGGCGTCACGCTCTCGAAATGACCGAGGCGCAGCGCACAGCGTTGTTGGCAGAGGCGCAAAGCCGGCTCGACCAGGCAGAGATCGTCAAGAACGAGGCCGATCAGGCGGCAGCGGAGATCCTCGTAGCCGGGCGCCGCACCCTCGAGGACGAGCGCGGCCGGCGCCTCGAAGGCGTTGCAGCCCGTGAACACGAGCTGGAGCAGCGTGAGGCGTCGCTCGTTCAGGACCTCGCAGCGGCCGGGGCCAAAGCCGATGCCGACCGCCGCCGGCTCGTCGAGGCGGCCGCCGCCGATGCCGAAGCCGCGGTGGCCGCGGCGCACCGAGAAGCGAGGTCCATCCTGAGCTCTGCGCTCGAGGAATCATCGAATGTGGGCCAGCGCCTCGCCGCCGAGAGCGCCGCGATGCAGAGTGAGATCGATCGGCGACTCTCGTCTACTCATGAGGAAGCAGAGCGCGTCATCCGTGCGGCTTCCGAAGACGCAGCTGCTCTCCTCGATACGGCCAAGGCGACTGCTGCCGGCACCCACGAAGAGACCGCTTCGCGTCGCGCTGAGCTCGAGGACGAGCTTGGCGCAACGCGTGCCCGCGCCGAGCAGGAGGCGGCCACGATCGTGGCCGAGGCCCGAGAGCGGGCTGAGTCGCTCGCGTTTGCCGCACGGGGCAGGGCGATCGAGGACGAGATTGCTGCCGCCAGGGAACGTGACACCGCGACCGCAGATGGTGATGAGCTCCTTGTCGCATCGCGGGCGATCGCGCTCGCCGTGATGGAGGACGCCAAGGGTCAAAGCGACCAGATGCTCGAGGCTGCGGCGCTCCAGATGGCCGCCACCGAAGACGAGGCCACCCGTCGGTGGGCCCAGCTCGAAGCAGAACGCGCCGGTGAGATCCGTGCTCTCGAGTCACGGCTCGATGCCCTTCGCGCCGTGATCTCCGACACCGAAAGCCGGTTCCGGTCCGTCACTGCATCGTCGCTCCAGGAGCTGGCGACCGTTGGAGAGACCACGGCGAGGCCGCCCGGGGAGATGGCGGAGCAGCCGGCCGAGCCCGCGGAGCCCGATGTCCCCGTCGTCGTCGAGCTCGAAGGTCCCGACATCATCATCGACCTGACGGCAGACGCCGCGACGCCCCCACCGGACGCGTTGTTCGATCGCCGGGCCGCCAAGTCGATCTCAGCACCGGATGAGACTGACGACGATGAATCCCTGAGCCGCGATATCGATGAGGCGCGGAGGCGTCCCGGGTTCTATCAGCGTCGTCTCGCCGGGTTGCGCGAGCGCATCGAGCGCTACGACGACTGAGCTGCTCGCTGCACGCCGAGCGTCACGCCGGCGTCGTTGACCTCGATTTCATGTTCACCGCTGCTGCGGGTGATCGAAACCGCCAGCACCTCGTCGGCGATGAGCCGGGCATGAAGCTCGAACGCAGCTTCGACCCGCTCGTCGTCCGAGTCCCAGGTCAGGTCGATCCGGTCTGAGACATCGAGTGCCTCGTCACGACGGATCCGCTGGATGCGACTGATCAGCTCGCGGGCGACTCCCTCGACGAGCAGCGTGTCGTCGAGCTGCGAATCCAGGGCGACTGCGACAGGCCCCGAGGACGCGACGACGACGCCCGGGCGGGGTGTCCGTTCCACGACGACGTCACCGTCGCCGATGGAGTGGCCGAGGATCGTGAGGACGCCGCCATCGAGCAGACCCGCGATGTCGTCGTCCGAGAGCCCGGTCAGTGCCGCGGCCACATCCTTGACTTCGCCCCCGATCCTCGGACCCAGGATCTTGTAGTCGGGCTTCACGGAGAGGTGGAGGAGATCCCCCTCATCGGAGGTCACGACGACTTCCTTGACGTTGAGTTCGTCGGATATGAGGTCACGATGCGAGGCAACGGCTTCCTGTAGCGCCGCATCACGGGTGATGATCGTCAGCGACCGGAGCGGCTGGCGGACCCGAATCTGGTGCTCCTTACGCAGGCCGCGGCCCAGGTTGACGACCGTGCGGACCCCGTCCATGGCCCGTTCGAGATCGCGATCGATCGCGCGATGATCGACAGCCGGGTAGTCGAGTAGATGAACGCTGTCGCTGGCCTGGTCGTCCACGGCCACCACGAGCTGCTGATAGAGCTCCTCGGTGACGAACGGGATCACCGGAGCCGCCACGCTCGAGAACGTGACCAGCACCTCGTACAGGGTGGCAAAGGCGGCGATCTTGTCGGCCTCAGTGGAATCACTGCGCTGCGACCAGAACCGTCTCCGGTTTCGGCGGATGTACCAGTTGGTGAGATCGTCGATGAAGCCGAGGATCGGGGGCACTACGGCATGCAGCCGGTATCCCTCCATCTCGTCGTTGACGGCGGCGACCAGGCTCTGCAGCGTGCTGACGATCCAACGGTCCATCTCGGGTCGGTCGGCGACTTCTGGGGCCGACCGCAGGTCCTCCACGGTGACGCCGTCTGCGATGGCATACGTCGTGAAGAACGCGAACGAGTTCCACAGCGGCAGCAGGACCGTCCGAACCACTTCGCGCACCCCGGCCTCGGAGAAGCGGAGAGGGTCCGCTTTGACGACCGGGGAATTGA
>JABDIW010000250.1 GCA_013003515.1 Acidimicrobiia bacterium | reverse complement strand
AGCTCGCCGAGGAGATCTCCGCCCTGTACTCCTGGACGATCGACCGGCGCAATCCCCTTCCCGAGATCCCCGACGGTCTCCAGCGACACCTCGAGTCCGTCGACCCGCAGAGCGGCGACCTCGTCATCGAAGCCACGCTGACCAGTTCCGAACTCCCCGATGGGCACTCGGTGGGCGTGGTCACCTCAGGCGACGACGTCGTTCTCGTGACCCGCGCCCCCGAGGAGGGGTGGAGGGTGGTCGGCGCCCGCCTGACCCACTTCGAGGCCGGTCCCTGGTACGGAGAGGGCCCCAGGTTCCTGCTGGTTCTGGGTTCGGACGCCCGCCCTGGCCAGAACCAGCAGCGGTATCGCGCCGACAGCGTCCACATCGTCACGGTGGCGGGGCAGACGGGGACGATCGTTGGCTTCCCCCGAGACAGCTGGGTCGAAGGGCCCGACGGCAACGACAAGCTCACCAACGTGATGGCCGGACGGGGACCCGAGGTGATGCTCGACACGATGCGCGACGTCTCGGGACTGCCTCTGGAGGGCTACATCGTCACCGGATTTGCCGGATTCACCGCCCTCGTCGACGACTTCGGCGGCATCACCATCGACCTCCCTTCCCGCGTGCGCACCGGCGTGGACAGCTGGCCAGACTTCCCCGCCGGATCCCAGGAGCTGGACGGAGCCAGAGCACTCCAGCTGGCTGTGATTCGCAAGACGTTGTCGAACGGCGATTTCGGCCGCTCGTTCAACCACGGCCTCCTCATGGGAGCAGCCCTCCTCCAGGTGCAGTCGATGGAGGTCACCGAGGTCCCCGGTCTGCTTGCGGTGCTTCTGGACCACACGTGGACCGATCTCTCGGCGGGGGAGCTTCTGACGATGGCCGTGGCAGCGTTCGAGCTCGACCCGCTGGCGCTGGAGAACATGGTGGTTCCCGCCACCACCGGCACCGCCGGTAGTGCCAGTGTCGTGTTCCTCGGCGAGGACGCGGCCGCCGTGCTCGAGGATCTTCAAGACGGAACCCTCGACGACTGAGTCCTGTCATGGGCCGTCGGTACGATCGCCCCATGGACGAAGTGGTGGCGATCTGGGGACACGAGCCCGAAGTTGTCCACATCGAGCGCGTCGAGGCACGGCCTGGCTCGACATCCCCACTCGATCCGCCGCTGCAAGCCGTCATCGAAGCCGCCCTGGATGAGCGTGGGATCACCTCACTCTGGCGCCATCAGGCAGACGCCATCGCCTCGGTGCGCAACGGCAACCACACAGTCCTCGTGGCAGGAACGGCATCGGGCAAGTCGCTGGCATATCAGGTGCCGATCGCGGAGGCGATCGCTTCGGAACCGAAGTCCACGGCGTTGTGTGTGTATCCGACCAAGGCGCTGACCAACGACCAGCTTCGCTCGTTCTCCCGCCTCGGTGTCGACCGTCTCGTGGCCTCCACCTATGACGGCGACACCGACACCGACGCCCGTCGCTGGGCCAGACGCCACGCCAACGTCCTGCTCACCAATCCCGACATGCTGCACGTGGGGATCCTCCCCAACCATGACCTGTGGAAGGACTTCTTCCACCGCCTCGCGTTCGTCGTGGTCGACGAGATGCACACGATGCGAGGGATCTTCGGCAGCCACGTCGCTCACGTCCTGCGCCGGCTGCGGCGCCTTGCAGCCCACTACGGGTCCGACCCGACCTTTGTGTTCACATCGGCCACCATCGGCAACCCGTCGGAATTGGCGACCGACATGATCGGAGCTCCCGTCTCGGTGATCGAACACGACTCCTCACCCCAGGGCGCCAAGACCTTCGTGTTATGGAACCCGGAGATCGAGGACCCCGTCAAGGGCACCCGGGGAAGTCCCCTCGTCGACGCCACGAGGGTGTTCGCCGATCTGGTGACCCGCGACGTCCACACCATCGTGTTCTCGCGTAGTCGCAAGAGCACCGAGTTGATGTTTCGGTGGGCTCGCGACCGTCTTCCCCAGTCGTTGGAGGACCGGGTCGCCCCCTACCGGGGCGGGTATCTCGCCGATGACCGGCGGCGCATCGAGGAAGCCCTTGCGTCGGGGGAGTTGACGGGCGTGATCGCCACCAACGCTCTCGAGCTGGGAATCGACATCGGATCGCTGGATGCGGCGATCATCACCACCTTCCCGGGAACGATCGCCTCGTTTCGACAGCAGGCCGGCCGCGCCGGACGCAACCAGTCGGACTCCATCGCAGTGCTCGTTGC